>JAZFSL010000207.1:0-14098 GCA_036446135.1 Rhodospirillales bacterium
ATTTCTTCCGTATGGTTGGAGGCGGTGGCGATCAAATGACCGGTCTTGGCCTCGATGATGACCGCGCCGACCGGCACTTCGCCGCGCTGGGCAGCGGCCTGGGCTTGCGCCAGCGCCAGCTGCATCGGTGTCGGGTCCTGTTTGCTCATGGACCGACGGTGCCTTGCTTGTGTAAATCCGTCAAGCGGTGATGGTTGCCCGCCAGCCTGCAGTAAGCCATAAACGCTCCTTCAAGAGGCGTGGACGGACGCAGCCCGGACAGGGAAACAATGAGTAAGGAAACATCATCAAAGCCTGAGCGTATAGCCAAAGTGCTGGCCCGGGCGGGCCTGTGTTCCAGGCGCGAGGCCGAACGCTGGATCGAAGCCGGCCGCGTCGTCGTCGATGGCGAGATGCTGACGAGCCCTGCCTTCACGGTAACGACGGAAAGCAAGATCGTCGTCGATGGCCAACCGCTGCCGGCCAAGCAGCCGACGCGGCTGTGGCGGTACCACAAACCACCGGGGCTGGTCACCAGTCACAAAGATCCCGGGGGCCGCCCGACCGTATTCCAGCGTCTGCCGGAAAGCTTGCCCCGCGTCGTTTCCATCGGCCGCTTGGATTTGAATTCGGAAGGGTTGCTGCTGGTCACCAACGACGGCGAAATTGCGCGCCGCCTGGAACTGCCGGAAACCGGCTGGGCTAGGGTTTACCGGGTGCGGGTGCACGGTACAGTCGATGAAAAAAAACTAGGCGCGCTGGAAAAAGGCGTCACCGTTTCCGGTATTAAATACGGCCCGATCAAGGCGGCGCTGGACAAGCAACAGGGCGCCAATGCCTGGCTGACGGTATCTTTGACGGAAGGCCGCAACCGCGAAATCCGTAAGGTCATGGAGCACTTGGGGCTAACGGTAAACCGCCTGATCCGCACGGCCTACGGCCCGTTTCAGTTGGGCAAGTTGACCCGCGGCCAGACGGCGGAGATCACCGGCAAGGTGCTGCGCGAACAGTTGGGGATTAAGCAAGAGGCGCGGGCGGGCGCAGTCCGGACCGGGAAAAATAAGCAAAAGGCGCGGACGGGCGCAGCCTGGACCGGAAAATATAAGCAAAAGGCGCGGGCCGAGAAACCCAAAAAGTAATGGAATATAACACATGCGCATCGTAGGCGGGCGTTTCCGGGGCCGCGCCCTTGAGGCTCCAACCGGTCGCGATTTGCGGCCGACGGCGGACCGGGTGCGGGAATCCGTATTTAACGTGCTCGCCCACGGTATCGACGGGTTCGATTTTGACGGCCTGATTGTGTTGGATGTTTTCTCCGGCACCGGCGCCCTGGGGTTGGAGGCCATGTCACGGGGCTGTAGTCATGGTGTATTTATCGATAGCGCTCTGTCGGCGCAGGCATTAACCCGCAAGAATGCCGGCACCCTTGGTCTGGGGCGCGCGGTGACGTTGCTGAAGCTTGATGCCACCCGCCTGCCGCCACCGCCGCGCATCGCCAAGACGCCTGCCGGGCTGGTATTCCTCGATCCTCCATACGAAAAGGGTCTGGTTGCGCCGGCGCTCAAGGGGTTGGTGAATAAAGGTTGGATCAGGGAAGGCTGCGTTTGCGTCGTCGAAGTGGCGGCGAAGGAAAAGTTTGATCCACCCCGTGAATTTGAAATTTTTGACGAACGTACTTACGGGGCTGCCCGGGTGATTTTTCTAGCCCTTTAGATCGTCGATGCCGGCCATTAATGGCGATCAGTTCTTTCAGGTAACCCATTTTTTAGGTGCGCTGGACAGGGCGTCGTCAGGTGCCTGAAGCATTCGGCCAACATTGCAGGTTTAACGCCGCCCGAACAGTTTTTCGATGTCGGCCAGCTTTAGCTCAACATAGGTCGGCCGTCCGTGGCTGCATTGGCCGGAATGGGGCGTCGTTTCCATCTCTCGCAACAGCGCGTTCATCTCCGCACCGTTGAGCCGCCTGCCGGCGCGCACCGAGCCGTGGCACGCCATGGTCGCGCAGACATCGCCCAGTTTTTGGGTCAGCGCCAGACCCTCGTCCCATTGGGCCAAGTCGTCGGCGAGGTCTTTGATCAGTCCCTGAATATCCGTTTCCCCCAACAGCGCCGGCGTTTCGCGCACAACCACGGTGGCCTCACCGAAGCCTTCGATGACCAGCCCCAGTTGGGCCAGCTCTTCGGCGCGGCCCAACAAGCGCCCGGCGCCGGCCTCATCCAGTTCAACCACCTCGGGGATCAACAGCCCCTGGCGCGCCACGCTGCCTGTATCCAGCGCCTTCTTGATGCGTTCCTGGACTAGCCGTTCGTGGGCGGCGTGCTGATCGACGATGACGATACCATCTTCCGTTTGCGCGACGATGTAGGTTTCATGGACCTGGGCGCGAGCGACGCCTAAAGGATAATCGGTGAGTCCATCGTCAATGATGTGCGCGGACGGTGCGGCGCTCGGCGTGGTATCAAGGCCGGGAAAGGGGGCATGAAAGGCGTCGGCGCGTTCGCGCAAGCCTTGGGAAACGGGACCGCCGCCATATCCCCCACCATTTCCCCTGCTGCCAGACTCGGGACGAATGGCCCCCAAGGCGGCGTCGGCAGCCGTGGTCGAGGCCCGGTGCCCGGCTTCGGCGAGGCCGTGCTTGATGGCGCCGACGATCAGTCCACGGACCATGGCGGCATCGCGGAAGCGGACTTCGGTCTTGGCCGGATGCACGTTGACGTCAACGGCGTCTGCGGGCAAGTCGACAAACAAGGCCACCAACGGATAGCGATTGGATGCCAGGAACTCCCGATAGGCCCCCCTGAGCGCGCCGAACAGCAGCTTGTCGTTGACCGGGCGTTGGTTGACGAACAGGAACTGCAACGCTCCGTTGCCACGGTTCAGCGTCGGCAGTCCGGCAAAACCGGTGAGGTGCGTGCTTTCCCGCTCGGCCTGAATGGCAATGGCGTTGTCGTGAAAATCCCGGCCCATGATGCGGCTGAGCCGATCAAGACGGGCGCTTTTACCGCTGGCGCGGGGCAATTTCAGCAGATCGCGATTGCCGTCCGAGAGCGTGAAGGCAATGCCCGGATGCGCCATGGCGAGGCGCTTGATGGCGTCCGTGGCGTGGATTTGTTCGGTCTTGACGGCCTTCATAAATTTCAGTCTGGCCGGCGTTGCGAAAAAAAGATCGCGCACCTCGACCCGGGTGCCACGGCTTAAGGCCGCCGGTTCGGGGTCTTGGGCTTTGCCGCCTTCGACGGCAATCATCCAGGCGTCGTCGGACCCTTCGGCCCGGCTGGTGATAGCGAGCCGGGCAATAGCGCCTATGGCGGGCAACGCCTCGCCCCTGAAGCCGAAGCTGGCGATATGGAGCAGGTCGTCATCGGGTAGTTTCGAGGTGGCGTGGCGTTCAATACAAAGGGCGAGTTCATCGCGGCTCATGCCGTGCCCGTCATCGGTGACGGAAATTAACGTCTGTCCGCCATCGCGCAGCACGGCGGAAATATTTTCCGCCCCGGCGTCGATGGCATTTTCCACCAGTTCCTTAATCACCGAGGCCGGTCGTTCGACCACCTCGCCGGCGGCGATGCGGTTGATGACGGTTTCCGGCAGACGGCGCAGCGTCATCGGTTTTTCGCCTTCCAAGATTTGTATCGGTCAATCAGTCCTCTGGTGGAGGCGCATGTTTTCGGCGCCGGTACGCCGGTTTCCAGCGTTTCGAGGATTTGCGTCGCCAGTTCCTTGCCCCTCTCGACGCCCCATTGGTCGAACGGGTTGAGGCCCCAGATTGCCGCCTGGACAAAAACTTTGTGTTCATAGAGCGCAATCAACTGGCCTAAGCTAAAGGCGTCCAGCCGCTCCAGCAGGATCGAATTGGTCGGTCGGTTGCCTTCAAAAACCCGATGTGGGAGCTGTTTTTCGCGATCGGTTTCAGGCACCCCCCTGAGCACCATGGCGGCCTGGGCCTCGTCCGGCGTGCGTCCGGCCATCAGGGCTTCCGTTTGGGCGAAGAAATTAGCCAACAATCGGTCGTGGTGGGAGCCTTCTTTGTGGCGACTTTCCATGGGCGCAATGAAGTCACACGCGATGCGTTGGCGGCCCTGGTGCAGGGCCTGGTAAAAGGCGTGTTGGCCGCGGGTGCCGGGGTCGCCGAAGACGACGGTGGCGGTGCCGGCATCGACCGGATTGCCGTCACGATCCAGCGCCTTACCGTTGCTCTCCATTTCCAACTGGCGGAGATAGTTGGGCAGGCCGCGCAGTCCCTCATCGTAAGGTAGGATGGCGAGCGCCTGGGTGTCCAAAAAATCGATGTTCCAGATGCCGATCAGCCCTAAAATTACCGGTATGTTTTTTTCCAAGGAAGAATCTCGGAAATGGCAGTCCATATCGTGCGCGCCCCGGAGCAATTCCTCGAAGGTGTCCATTCCGAGAGATAGCGCAATGGGCAGGCCGATGGCGGAACAGACGGAATAGCGTCCGCCGACCCAGTCCCAAAGCGCGAAGGAGTTGTCGTCGGGGATGCCGAAATCGGCGACGGCCTTGGCGTTGCCGGAAATAGCGATGAAGTGCCGGAGGGCGGCCTTCTCACCCAACGCCGCCACCAGCCAGTTCTTGGCGGTGCGGGCATTGGTGATTGTTTCTTCCGTGGTGAAGGTCTTGGAAGCGGCGATGAACAGCGTCGTTTCCGGTGATAATTTTTCCAGCACGCCGGCGATCTGCACTCCATCAACGTTGGAGACGAAATGCATTTCCGGGCCGCTTGCGACAAGAGGACGCAGTGCCTCCGTAACTATTTCCGGGCCCAGGTGTGAGCCGCCGGTGCCAATATGAACGATGGCGTTGATTCTTTCGCCGGTGGCACCCTTCCAGTCACCGGAACGGATGGCGTTGGTGACGGCGCGCATTTTGTTCCGGTTGGCGCGGACAGCTGGCATGACGTCGACGCCCGCCGTCATCATCGCTCCGCCACCGTCGGGGTGGCGGAGCGCCACATGAAGGGCAGCGCGGCTTTCGGTGTTGTTGAGGATTTCGCCGGCAAACATGCGCCGGCGCCAGCCTTCGACGTCTGCTTGCCGGGCCAGGTCGATCAGCAGGGCGATGGTGTCATCGGTAATCAGATTTTTAGAATAGTCGAGGAACAGCCCGCCCAGACCGACCGAGAACTTGTCGAAGCGATCGTCATCTCCGGCGAACAGGTCCCGTATGTGGGTTGTCGATATCTTTTTATGGTGGGCCGCAAGCGCCCTCCAGGCGGCAGTACGTTTCAAGGACGCCATCAGTGAAAAACCGCTCCGTCAGTGCCCTTTTGTGGGCAGGGGTATCGGAGGAGACTAGCAAAGAACGTCGCCGCCAACCAGTGCCGGAGCTGGGAATTTTACGGCGTTGCTTTGACGCCGTTGGGTTTGCCGACGACGACGATGCTGAGCTGGTCTTGCTTCAGGTACTTTGCTGCTACCCGGTTGACATCGGCTAGCGTCACTTGTTCGATCAGGCCGTTGCGCCGGTCCATATAGTCGATGCCGAGGTTGTCCAACTGGATGCCAACCAGCATCGAGGCGATAGACCCGGACGACGTGAAACGCAGCGGATAAGACCCGGTGAGGTAAGTTTTGGCATCTTTCAATTCGGCGGAGGTCATGCCGTCTTTGGCTATTTTCGACCATTCCTGGCGTAGCACCTGGATGGTTTCGCCGACGCGCTCGTTGGCGGTGCCCGCCCCGCCGACGATCAGGCCGGCGTGATTCATGGGATGCAGCCCCGAATAGACGGAATAGACCAAACCCCGCTTCTCGCGGATGTTGTTGTAAAGCCTGGACGTAAACCCGCCGCCGCCTAGGACATGGTTCATGACATAGGCGGCATAAAATTCCGGATCTTTCCGTTTCAGGCCGTTCTGTGCAAAAACGATGACGCTTTGCGGGATGGCTTTTTCGATGATCTTGGTTGAGCCGGCGCTTTGCGGTTTCACATCGGGCGCATCCCAAGCTGCCGCCGTCGCCGGCAGACCGCCGAATACCGTGTCCAGCAGTCGAGCTAGGTCGTCTTTCTTGATGTCGCCGACGACGCCGATGACAAGGTTGTTTCTGGCTAGCCTTCTCGTGGTGAAGGCGCTGAGGTCGCCTCGGGTAATGGCGGCAACGGATTTAAGCGTGCCGTTGGGGGGCCGGGCGTAGGCATGGCCGGGGAACAGAGCCCGCATCAGCGTCTTGTTGGCGATGGCGCCGGGTTCTTCCGTTTCCTGGCGCAACCCGGCTTGGATCTGGCCGCGGATGCGTTCCACAGGCTCTGCATCGAAGCGGGGTTTTGTGAGCGCAAAGCGCAGCAGTTTGAAGGCAGTGTCCTTGTTGATGACCAAGGTATTTAGCCGGCCGGAAAAGGTATCCCGCCCGGCGCTGAAACGCAGCGAGATGACCAGGTCCTCAAGTTTCGCCTGAAAGGCCTTGCTGTCGATATCGCCGGCGCCCTCGTCAAGGGTCGAGGCGACCAGATTGGCGAGACCGCCCTTGCCCTTGGGGTCGAGCGCTGCTCCACCCCTGAAGGCAAAACGCATGGAAATGATCGGGTTGGAATGATCGCGCACCAGCCAGGCTTCAATGCCGCCTTTGGATGTGACTTTTTCCACCGTCACCGCGTCGGCGGTTCCGCCGATCATCAGCGTAAGCGCAAGAGTTAGAGCCAGAACGGATAAAGATTTTTTTATCATTTTACCTACCGTCCTCAGCCGGGTTTCTTTTGCAGCAACATCGATGTCACCGAGCGGCTATCTTCCAACACGGCACGCGCTGCCTTGTTGACCGCGTTTACGGTAACGGCGCCGATACGATCTGGCCAGGATTCGACATCTTCGACGGCCATGCCGATGGCCAGCGCTGCGCCCAGCGTTCTGGCCCCGGCGGACTGGGAATCGCGGGCGTAGACGGCCTGTGCCTGCATGCGTTTTTTGGCCCGCTCGACCTCGGACGCCGTGACCCCGTCTTTAAGTAATTTAGCCAGTTCACCTTCGATCCTGCGCTCCAGTTCTGCCATGTCGACGCCGGGTCGGGGGCTGGCGTGCAGGGAAAAACTGGAAGGGCCCCGGTCACTGGCGCCGTAATAGCTGCCTGCCGAGACGGCGATCTTGTCATCGACGACCAGCGCCCGATTGAGCCGGCTCGACGCGCCGCCACCGAATATATCGGCCAGTACTTGAAGCGCATAGGCGTGCTCGATAGCCCCGCTAAGATAGCTCGGCGCCAGAAACGTGCGCGACCATGAAGGCTGTCGCACCCGCTTGTCTTTCAACGTCACCCGGCGCGTAGCTTGTTGCGGTGGTTCGGTGGGCCGCAATCGCTTCACCCCCGGTCCCCGGGGGATGGCGCCGTAATATTTTTCCGCCAGCGGCCTCAGCTTTTCGGCCGTGATGTCGCCGGCGACGACCAGGATGGCGTTTTCCGGCGCGTACCATTTTTTGTAGAAGGCCATAACGCCTTCAAGCGACAGCGCCTCGATCTCGTGCGCCCAGCCGATCACCGGGCGGCGGTACGGATAGTTGAGATAAAGCGCCGCATTGACTTGTTCAGCCAAAATGCCGGACGGGTTGTTGTCTGTGCGCGAGCGGCGTTCTTCCAAAACCACCTTTTTTTCCGTATCCACGGCCTCCGCGTTCAGCACCAGGTTGGTCATCCGGTCGGCTTCCATTTCCATGACCATTTCCAGCCGGTCGGCAGCGACGGTCTGAAAATAGGCGGTGTAGTCTGATGACGTGAATGCGTTTTCCTGTCCGCCGTTGCGAGCCAGAATTTTAGAG
Organism: Rhodospirillales bacterium; assembly: GCA_036446135.1. GTDB lineage: Bacteria > Pseudomonadota > Alphaproteobacteria > Rhodospirillales > Casp-alpha2 > Casp-alpha2. Next base: position 7,745 of record JAZFSL010000207.1, read on the forward strand.
AACTCGCCGGCTTTGCGCTTTTTTGTACCCTTGAACATCAGATGTTCGAGAAAATGGGCGATGCCCGATTCGCCTGGGCCTTCATCCGCCGACCCGACGCGGTACCAGACCATGTGCGTGACCACCGGCACCCGGTGGTTTTTGACGACTACGACCTGCATGCCGTTGTTGAGCGTGAACGTGTCGGGATTGAAAACGCCGGCGCTGGCCGTGTTAGCGGAAAAAGCCAGAAACAGGGCTGCAAGGATCGGGAAAAGGCGCGTCATCAAGGGGTCCTTATTTATGGTTGCCGGGCCGAGTATAACCGGGTACTACCAAGTAAAGCCGGGGAATGCCTGACCATCTTAGGGGAAGATGGCAATTGCATGGCAAAAAGCAAAAGGAATAACGCTACCCGTGGTTCAGTTTAGAAATTCAACAGGCCCTTGCGACCGCGTTCGACCTTGATTTCCGGCGTTTCGCCATCGGTGATCGGGCGCCCCAGGGCTTGGTTTTTCTGGATGCGTTTTTGTTCTTCTTCCGCATCAACAATGGTGCCCTGGAAGGGTTTGTCGTCAACCCAGAAAATCAGTTTGTTGACGAAGGCCTGGTCCCTTTCCGCCATGATCGAGGTTTCCTCGTTAATCACGGTGCGGATGTCGGCAGACGCAGTCAGCGCCCCGGTATCACGCAATAGCGCCCGCACCCCGGTGCTGCCCTTGACTGCTTTCATCCGTCTGCCGGAACGGGCCTTGGGGCCAAGGATCGCCTTCTCCGCCAAGAATTTTGCTGTCTCGCCTTGCGGTCGGGACGAGCCGGGGGTCGGGGGTCGTAGTTTGTATTCCGGCGGCAGGCTCAAAGGCGGGCGGGAATAGACGGCAAATTCATCCGGCGAGTTTTTGTTGTTGCTGAAAACCTTGCGCGCGGATTCGCAAGCCCCAAGCAGCGCCACGGCGGCCAAAAGATATGCAACGGTGGATGTTTTTTTCATCGCTATCATGAGGTGATGGGGACCGAGTTCCCTTAAGGTTTATCCAACGCCCTATTTTAAGGCTTTTTCTTGCCTTCAAACAAGGTTTCCAGGACCAAAGCCACGGCGCCGATGGTAATGGCGCTGTCTGCGGCATTAAAGGCCGGCCAGTGATAGCTGGCCCAATGAAAATCAAGAAAATCCGCTACCGCGCCGAAGCGGATACGGTCGATGAGGTTGCCGAGCGCCCCGCCGATGATGAGACCCAGGCCCAATGCGGTGATGAGCTTGTCAGCGCGGACAAGCCAGACGCTAAGGCCGAGAATGATCGCCGCCGTCGCTACAGGCAGTCCCCACTCCGAAAGCCAGCCGCCCGAATTCAACATGCCGAAGCTGACGCCCCGGTTCCAGGCCATGACCAGATTGAAAAACGGCGTTACCTCGATCACCCGAGGCGGGTTCATGACGGTGCTGAGAATCCACCACTTGCTGGACTGATCGATGAGTATGATCAGGGCGGCAAGCCCCAGTCCTTTGTGGAATTGGATGGTGAGTGTCATGGTGCAGATTGGCGCACAGCATCAGCGCAACGCCTGCAGACCGCCGAATGCTCGCTATCAGCACCGACATCGGGCAATACTTTCCAGCATCGTTCGCACTTTTCGCCGTCGGCCGGGCTCCATTCGACGGTAACGCCGGGCACGTCATCAATGGTAAAGCCCGGTTTCTGACCCCCGTCTTTCCCATCTTCCCTAAAAGAAGCCGCCGAGGTGATGAACAGTTCGGCCAGATCGATGCCGGCAAAGGCTTGCTGGTGATTGGGGCCGCCATGAACGAGCGCGTTCGCCTGCAGGCTGGAGCCGATTTTCTTTTCCGCCCGAGCGACTTCCAGGGCGCCGGTAACGACGCGCCTAACATTGCGTACGGTTTCCCATTTTTCCGCCAGAGCGTCGTCGCGCCAGTTTTCCGGAACGTCGGGGAAAGTGCGAAGGTGGATGCTGTTGGTGTTCTCTTTCCGCGCCAGCCATGCCTCTTCGGCGGTAAAGCAGATAAAGGGCGCCAGCCAGGCCGTCAGGCAGTTGAAAACCTCGTCCAGGATCGTGCGGGCAGCGCGTCGTTTGGGGTCGCTGGCGCTGTCGCAATACAGCGAGTCCTTCCTGACGTCGAAATAGAATGCCGACAAGTCGACGGCGCAGAAATTGTGCAGTTCGGTGAATATGGGTTGGAAATTGAAATCGTCGCAGGCCTGGCGTAACTGCCTGTCCATTTGCCACAACCGGTGCAGCACCCAGCGTTCCAGTTCCGGTAATTCGGCGACATCCACGCGCTCGGTTTCATCAAACCCGGCCAGATTGCCGAGCAGGTAACGCAGCGTATTGCGTAACCGCCGGTAGATATCGGCGTTGCTTTTCAGAATTTCCGGTCCGATTCGCAGGTCTTCGGAATAATCCGACGACACCACCCACAGACGCAAAATATCCGCACCGTGCTGGTCGACCACATCTTGCGGCGAGACGATATTGCCCAGCGACTTCGACATTTTCATGCCGTCCTCGCCCATGATGAAGCCATGTGTCAGCACTGCCTCGTAAGGGGCGCGACCGCGGGTGCCGCAGGATTCCAGCAAAGACGAATGAAACCAGCCACGGTGCTGGTCGGTGCCTTCCAGGTACAAGGACGCCGGCCATTGCAAATCGTCGCGGGTTTCGAGGACGAAGGCGTGGGTTGATCCGGAATCAAACCAGACGTCGAGAATATCCGTCACCGCTTCGTAATCGTCGGTGTTATGGTCGGGGCCTAGGAAGCGGCCGGGATCAGGCGCAAACCAGGCGTCCGCGCCTTCTTCTTCGACCGCCGCAACGATGCGCTCCAGCACCGCCTGATCGCGCAGCGGCTCGCCGGTTTCCTTATTGACGAACACCGTGATCGGCACGCCCCAGGCGCGCTGGCGCGAAACGCACCAGTCGGGGCGGTCCTTGATCATGCCACGAAGCCGGTTCTGGCCCGATGCAGGGACGAACCGGGTTTCATCGATGGCGGCAAGGGCTTTGTCGCGAAGCCCCGTGGTTTCCATGGAAATGAACCACTGCGTTGTGTTGCGGAAGATCAACGGCGCCTTCGAGCGCCAGGAATGGGGATAGCGGTGTGACAGCTTGCCCTTCGCCAGCAAGCTTCCGGCAGTCTCAAGGGTGTCGGCGACGATGTCGTTGACCTTGTAGACGTGTTGGCCGGCGAACAACGGTACGTGATCGTAAAAACATCCATCCTCGCCGACGGTTTGGGGGACGTCGATGGTGTTGGCCATGCCCAGTTCCCAGTCGTCGGCGCCGTGGCCGGGCGCAATGTGGACGATGCCGGTGCCTTCGTCCGTGGTCGCGAACCCGGCAGCGAGCGCCGGTACGTCGAAATCATAGCCTTGGCCGTTGAGCGGATGCTTGCAGATGGTACCTTCCATCGCCGCGCCCTTGAGAGTCGCCAGCATATGCGGCGTGGTGATCCCGCAAGCGCTAATAAATGCTTCCAGCCGGGCTTCGGCGACGACCAGCTTTTCTCCTATTTTTGCCAGACTGCCGTCGGCTGCTTCCTTGACCTCGATGACGACGTAGTTGATTTCCGGGCCAAACGCGACCGCTCGGTTGCCGGGCATGGTCCATGGCGTTGTCGTCCAGATGACGATGGCCGCGCCCTGGATTTCGGGCGTTGATGCTTTCACCACCGGGAAGCGGACAAAAATGGTCGTCGATGTGTGGTCGTGGTATTCGATCTCGGCCTCTGCTAGGGCGGTTTTTTCCACCGGCGACCACATTATGGGCTTGGCGCCGCGGTAGAGCGACCCGTCCATCAGGAACTTGCCCAACTCACGTACGATCTGTGCTTCGGCGTCGAAGCTCATGGTCGTGTAGGGATTGTCCCAGTCGCCGATAAGCCCCAAACGCTTGAACTCTTCGCGCTGTATGTCGATCCATTGGCGGGCAAAATCGCGGCATTCCTTGCGGAACTCGATGACCGGCACGTTGTCTTTGTCTTTTAAATTTTTGCGGTATTTTTCTTCGATTTTCCATTCGATGGGCAGGCCGTGACAGTCCCAGCCGGGAACGAAATTGGCATCCTTGCCCATCATTTGTTGCGAGCGAACGACGACGTCTTTGAGGATTTTGTTTAGCGCATGGCCGATGTGCAGATGGCCGTTGGCGTAGGGCGGCCCGTCATGGAGGACAAATTTCTCCCGGTCTTTGCCGGCTTTGCGGAGCAATTCCTGGAGACCTAAGTCCTTCCATCGCTCGAGCATTTCCGGCTCGCGCTCGGCCAGCCCAGCCTTCATGGGGAAGTCCGTCTGGGGCAGGAACACGGTGGATTTATAATCGGTCATACTTTTATTAGTCCCGGTCCGGGCTATCGCCCGTCCTCGCCTTTTGTAAGAAATTCTTTGGCTTTTGTTACGTCCAGGGCGATTTGTGCCTTCAAATCACCGATGCCGTCAAACTTCTTTTCGTTGCGCAGGAAATCGATCAGCCGGACATACATTCTTTGCCCATAAAGATCACCGTCAAAACCGAACAAATAAACCTCCAGCACGACGCCGTCGCCGCCGAAGGTGGGCCTGATGCCGATGTTGGCGACGCCGTCCCGCCATTCGCCGGAAGCACTTATTTGCGCCCGAATGGCGTAGACACCGAGGCGCGGGCGAACGGCCTGGCCGAGGGCGATATTGGCGGTGGGAAAACCGATGCTATGGCCGCGCCGTTGGCCATGCATGACGCGACCTCGGTATTGGAAATCCCGCCCTAAAAGAGCCTTCGCGCCATCCAGGTCGCCAAGGGCCAAACATTCGCGCACTCGGGTCGAAGAATAGACTTGGCCGGTGCCGTCTTCGACGGCATTGACGGCGGTAAAGCCGAAATTATTTTCTCCGCCCATGGCCAGCAGCATGTCGCAGTGGCCTGAGCGGTTGTGGCCAAAAACAAAATCATATCCGGCCACCACATGGCTGGCGTTCAAGCCCCCGACTAGCGCCTTGATGACGAAATCTTTTGCTTCCATATGCGAGAATGCCTTGTTGAAGCGCTGGACAATCAGCTGATCAACGCCCATGGCCTTGATCGCTTCGGCCTTGGCGGCGAACGGGGTCAGACGAAAGGGCGGCTGGTCCGGCGCGAACAGTTTCTTCGGGTGCGGCTCAAAGGTCAGCACCGCCCATGGGCGGCCTCCGTCCCTGGCGATCAGGCCGGCTTCGTGGATGACCGCCTGATGGCCTTTGTGGACGCCATCAAAATTGCCGATGGCGACTGCTGCCCCCTTGGCATCATCGGGCAAGGCATTGAAATGTCGAAAGATCCGCATGGCGGGAACGTGTCAGCGCCCCCCCTTTGGGTCAAGGATAAAGAGGCCCAAGGGCATACGAGGGGAATACGAGGGGAAACCCCAGGGGAAACGAGCGTTCAGACTTGCGCCGAGCGAAGGGGGACTAGAATCAGCGCCTCGCCTTCGAGAACCGTTTGCGCACCGACGGTGCACAGCGTCTGCATCTCGATCATGCGTTTTTCGGGGATTAACTTGGTTATCGTGCACATCGCCGTCACCGTATCGTCGACCTTGACCGGCGCCTTGAAGCGAAGGTTCTGCGACACATAAATGCACCCCGGCCCCGGCAACTTGGTGCCGATGACGGTGGAAATGAAACTCGCCGTCAACATGCCGTGGGCGACGCGCCCTTCGAACATGGTCTCGGAAGCGAATTCGTGGTTCAGGTGAACGGGGTTGGTGTCGCCGGAAATACCGGCAAACGCGATGATGTCGGCGTTGGTGATGGTTTTGGCGTAGGCTTCCCGCATGCCTTCGCTGAGATCTTCAAAATAAAGCCCGTGCAGTATGGCATTGGCTTCCTTGACCCTTTTGGCTTCGACGGCTTTTTCCAATTCCATCCGTATTTTCCATTCATTTTGGTTGCTGCGACGCAAAAGAATTTATTGCAATGCAATATATAGGCTGGGGGGCTTAGGGGCAAGGCGATGATTTGGGGTTATGTAAAGACGGCCTAGCTTGGTATTAATTAAGAATGCGGTATTGTTGGCAAAAACGTACAACCACCCTAGTTCCGGGGCGATGGTTGTCTTTTCCGGCAGGTTTCTTGGGCCTGTTTCTGGCGCTGGCGCCGGTGTTTGCGCCGGGGACTGCCGGTGGGGCCGAACAGCCGGAATTGGCCTTGCCGATTCGTTGCGAACCAGGTCGGGACTGCTGGCTGGTCAACCGTGTCGATATGGACCCTGGCTCGGGGATCAGGGATTACGCCTGCAAGGGGCGGACCTATGACGGCCACAAGGGCACCGATATCGCCATTCGCGACCGGGCGGCGATGAATAAGGGCGTGGCGGTGCTGGCGGCGGCGGGGACCGTGCAGGGTGGTC
>JAZFSL010000208.1:0-3033 GCA_036446135.1 Rhodospirillales bacterium
CACCGACATATAGACCATTTTCTCGCCGGTGGACTTGGATGCGCGGATGTCGATTATTGTGCGTTTTTTGAGCTTCGTTGCATCGGTCACGGCAGTCCTCCTCGAGCAACTTAATTAAGCATTGTGATGTGCTAGTGATATATTACGATTGGATATTAAGGCGTAGTCCGCCACGCGGTCAAGCACCGCGTCACCGGCATCGGCATTGTCGAGGCGATTCTTACTGGCAGGAAACCGACCGGATTGACGTCTGAGAAACTGAAACGTCTGCGCAATCTGCCTAAATCATGGGAAGAACAGCGCAAATTGCTTGGATTTGCCAACTGAAATCCACGATGGATTGGTGTCACAAAACCCCAAACAGAGACTTTTGATCAGTATTCGTGACTTCCGCTCCCGGAGACCGTCTCCGGGTGGAGCCACCCTGAAGATATGCCTGAAAAGTGGCAGAAATCCGCCATTTTTCTCCGTTTGTGGATTGGTGTGAGAAAAGGAGGAGGGTGGATGGTGGGCCCGGGAGGACTCGAACCTCCAACCAGACCGTTATGAGCGGCCGGCTCTAACCAGTTGAGCTACGGGCCCCCAAGAGTGCGATCATTTCAAATCTCTACATTTGAAATGTGAATCGCCCCCTTTTTATATTAGGGGTAGTGTAAATAATAAAAAACGGAGGAACCTTGCGGCGCCCCCGTTTTTGAATTCCGTGTTTTCCTTTTAATAATCCAGGAAGCTTCTTAATTTCCGGGACCGGGACGGATGCTTCAGCTTGCGGAGCGCCTTGGCTTCGATCTGCCGTATTCGTTCCCTGGTCACGGAGAACTGCTGGCCGACTTCTTCCAGCGTATGATCCGTGTTCATGCCAATGCCGAACCGCATCCGGAGCACGCGCTCTTCCCGCGCCGTCAGGCTCGCCAGCACGCGTGTCGTGGTTTCGCGCAGGTTGGCCTGAATGGCGGCGTCCAATGGCGCGACGGCATTTTTGTCTTCGATGAAATCGCCCAGGTGTGAGTCTTCCTCATCGCCGATGGGGGTCTCCAAGCTGATCGGTTCCTTGGCGATTTTCAGAACTTTCCGAACTTTTTCCAGCGGCATGGACAACTTATCGCCCAATTCTTCCGGTGTCGGTTCGCGGCCGATTTCGTGCAGCATCTGGCGCGACGTGCGCACCAGCTTGTTGATCGTTTCGATCATGTGCACGGGGATACGGATGGTGCGGGCCTGATCTGCGATGGAGCGCGTAATGGCCTGTCTGATCCACCAGGTGGCGTAGGTCGAGAACTTGTAACCGCGCCGGTATTCGAACTTATCAACCGCCTTCATCAGGCCGATGTTGCCTTCCTGGATGAGGTCCAGGAATTGCAGGCCACGGTTGGTATATTTTTTGGCGATGGAGATCACCAGCCGCAGGTTGGCCTCGATCATTTCCTTCTTCGCTTTGGCCGCTTCGCGCTCGCCTTTTTGCACGGTAGTGACGATGCGGCGGAATTCGGCCACCGGCAGGCCCGATTCCTCGGACAAGTTGGAAATGCCTTCGCGGATTTCCTTAACGTCGTCCCCATAGCGCGTGGCGAAACGTTTCCAGCCCTTGCCGGTCAGTTTCGAGACGCGCTTCATCCAGCCGGGGTCGAGTTCCGAACCGCGGTGCTGTTCGAGAAAATCTTCGCGCTTGATTTTGGAGGTCGTCGCCATGCGCAACAGCTTGCCTTCATGGCCGATCAAGGCGCGGTTGATTTCGTAGAGTTGTTCCATCAATTTTTCGATGCGCGCGTTGTTGAGATGCACGTCTTCCATCAGATCGATCAGTTCATGGCGAAGCTTGCCATAACGCTTTTCCTGCGCCGGTTTGATCTCGCCGCCTTGCTGCATGGCATCAAGGCGGGTGATCTGAAGCTTGCGCAGCTTCTTGTAGGTCTTGGTGATTTTCTCGAAGTTTTCGACGACTTCGGGCGTCAGCTTGGCTTCCAGCGCGGCCAGCGACAGGTTCACTTCTTCGTTTTCGTCATCATCGTCGTCGTCGCTGTCTTCCGGCGCGCCGGTCGGACGGTTGGCGTTGGCTTTCTGGGCCGGGGTCTTGTCCATACCTGGGCCCCCGGGGGCGCCGCCTGGTTTTTGTCCAGCCTTTTCGGCGGCGACGGCGCTAATGCTGTTGTCCACTGCCTGGCTCGGTCCACCAACGTGGGTGGCGTCGAGATCAATGATATCGCGCAACAGCATTTTTTCTGTGATCAACGCATCATGCCAGTGAACGATGGCGCGGATGGTCAGTGGGCTTTCGCAGATACCGCCGATCATCATTTCCCGGCCGGCCTCGATGCGCTTGGCGATGGCGATTTCGCCTTCGCGCGACAGCAATTCCACCGATCCCATCTCGCGCAGGTACATGCGCACCGGGTCATCGGTGCGCCCAAGATCGGCTTCGTCCACGTTACCACTTTTTTTGTCTTTGTCCTCGGCGTCCTCGCCCGCATCGGTGTCTGTATCCGCCTTGGCGGCGGTGGCCTCCTCGCCATCCTCGCTGTCGACCACGTTGATGCCCATTTCAGACAGCATGGTCATGGTGTCTTCGATCTGTTCTGAAGACACTTGCTCGGGCGGCAGGGCTTTGTTCAGATTGTCATAGGTAACGAAGCCTTTTTCCTTGCCCTCGGCGATCATCTTTTTGACCGCCGCATTGAGATTGTCGAGCAGGGGGGCATCGCCGCCTTCGGTTTTGGGGGCGGGCGCTTCTTGGGTTTGTGCTGCTGCTTTGGCCAACTAAATAATCCCTTGCCGCCTGGATGCGGTCACCTGAATTGTCATGCCTGGGTGGGTTGCGAAGGCGAGTCTGCCATGGCTCGCGTTTTCAATCGCGGGCGGTGAACCACATGCATGTAGGTGGTCTTCTGACGGCGCCGTTACAAGTCCCAAATTTGAGTGTGGGATGTTTAAAGGCTGCGCAGGGTTGCTGTCAAGCACTGGCAGCAAAAAATTCAACATTTCCAAGGCTTTCTCCTATGCAAGAGAGGTGCCAACTAATCAAATGTGGCGTCCATT
>JAZFSL010000209.1:0-5743 GCA_036446135.1 Rhodospirillales bacterium
GTGCGCATCGACAGGAATGCCGCGACCGTTATCAGTAATGGTGATGGTCTGGTCTTCGGCCAGGTGCATTTCGATACGCCCTGCGTGTCCGGCGACCGCTTCGTCCATTGAGTTGTCGAGGATTTCGGCTGCCAGATGATGCAAGGCGCGTTCGTCCGTACCGCCGATGTACATACCGGGACGGCGGCGGACCGGTTCCAGCCCTTCCAGGACTTCGATATCCTTGGCCGAATAGCTGCCCGCCGTTGCCGGGGGCTTGGGCGAGGCTTTGGGGGCGGCTTTTTTCGCGAGAGCCTTTTTAGCCGGGGCCTTTTTGCCGCCGGTTTTTTTTGCCGCTTTCCTCGGCGCTTTCCTGGCCTTGGCTGTCTTGAAAAGATCGCCCGTCATTTGTCATGCTTCCTATTATTGTGTTGGCGGTCAATAAATCCTGTCTCTCTATCGAAGGCATGATAAAGTAGTGATCAGGAGATTATCTACAAGATATTGTGGTTTTGGGAAGAAAACAATGACTGAACCAAAGGGCGAACTGGCCATACGCACGCTCGCCATGCCGGCGGACGCTAACCCCAACGGCGATATTTTCGGCGGCTGGGTGATGTCGCAAATGGATATCGCCGGTGGTATCACGGCTTATGCCCGCGCCCATGGCCGGGTCGCCACCGTTGCCGTCGATGGCTTCATCTTTCACAAACCGGTGTTGGTGGGCGATGTGGTCTGCTGTTACGCCGACATCCAGAAGGTCGGCAAAACCTCGATCACCATCCTCATTCAGGCCTGGGCGCTGAGAAAACGCGAAGCCAATGACCGGGTCAAGGTGACGGAAGGCGTCTTTACCTTCGTCGCCCTCGACGACAACGGCAAAAAGCGGCCGGTACCGCCGGAGTAAGCCCACGTTATATTGATTAGAGGGCGATTGACGCTTCAAATTGTAGAAATTTGAAACGATCGCGCTCTAGCCAACGAGCATGCTGGCGTAGCCGGCGATGAACAAAACCGTAAGGGCTAAGAGTTCTTTGGCGAAAGTGTCTTTTTGCATGGTCCCGGGTCCTTTGGTTGGTTCATTGATAACAGAACAAAACAAGAACATATTTAATTCAACCATGCAACCCCTTATTTCAATTCTTCGTTATCGCCTTGAATTTAAGCGATGAATTGGTCACTTTTCAGGATCACCCACGCGTAACCCGAACCGGAGGCCCTTAAAAATGATCAACCGTATTGGACGCATGGCCGTATTGGTCTTTTTGTTAGCAGCCACCTGGTCAGGTGAAGCCGCTGCCGGTAAAGCCTTGGTGGTCCATGCGACGGTAAGCCGGGGGGTAGGGGACACATTCTCGTTTACGGCGATGGTCAAACACGCCGATACGGGCTGGAAGCATTACGCCAACAAGTTTGAGATTCCCAGCCCCGATGGCCATGTGCTGGGGACCCGGGTTCTTTATCACCCCCATGTCAGCGAACAACCGTTCACCCGCGGCCTCGGCAATGTCAAAATCCCGTCCGGCATCACCAGCGTTATTGTCCGCGCCTGGGACAGCGTCCACAAAGCCGGTGAGGTGACCTTCACAGTCAAATTACCCGGGCGTTAAGAGGAAGATAAAAAAAGGGCCGCTCCCTTTCGGAGGCGGCCCTTAATTTTGGAATGTTGCCGGTAGGGTCTGATCGTCTTTGACCCCTTTGATCTAAGGCGTGAATCAGCCCCTAATTATAATAGTTAGAGGGCGATTCACGTTTCAAATCGTAGAAATTTGAAACGATCGCGCTCTAGGACGAATAGTACATCGTGAACTCGACCGGATGCGGCGTGTGCTCGAAGTTGTATATTTCTTCCCACTTGAGTTCCATGTAGGCGTCGATTTGGTCGTCCGAGAAGACGTCGCCCTTTTTCAGGAAATCGCGGTCGGCGTCAAGGTGGTCCATGGCTTGGCGCAGCGATCCACAGACCGTCGGCACGTCGGCCAGTTCCTCGGGCGGTAGATCGTAGAGATCCTTGTCCATGGGATCGCCGGGGTCGATCTTGTTTTGGATACCGTCGAGGCCGGCCATCATCATCGCCGTAAAGGCCAGGTAAGGGTTGGCAACGGCGTCGGGGAAACGGACTTCGACCCGTTTACCGTTCGGCGTCGGCACAAACGGTATGCGGCAACTGGCCGACCGGTTGCGGGCCGAATAGGCCAACAACACCGGTGCTTCAAAGCCGGGGATCAGCCGCTTGTAGCTGTTGGTGGATGGGTTGGTGAAGGCATTCAGCGCGCGGGCGTGCTTGATAATGCCGCCGATGTAGTGCAACGCCGTGTCCGACAGGTCCGCATACCCGGCGCCGGCAAAGGCCGGTTTGCCGTCTTTCCAGATCGATTGATGCACATGCATGCCCGACCCGTTGTCGCCGGCAACCGGCTTCGGCATAAAGGTCGCCGTTTTGCCGTACGTGTGCGCGACCATCTGGGTGACGTATTTATAGATCTGCACGTTATCGGCCGAGCGGATCAGGGAAGCATAGGTCAGGCCAAGTTCGTGCTGGCTGGGGGCAACCTCATGGTGGTGCTTGTCCATGTTGAGGCCCATTTCCCGCATCACCGTAACCATTTCGGCGCGCAGGTCATTCGACGAATCGACCGGCGGCACCGGGAAGTAGCCGCCTTTGGGCGGCGGACGGTGGCCGATGTTGCCCTGGCCTTCGGGCATGATCTGGCCGGAAACATACGGTCCTTCATCGGAAGAGAATTCATAGAAGCAGGAATTCATCTGAACATCGAAGCGGACGTCGTCAAAAACGAAGAATTCAGGTTCCGGGCCGAAGTAGGCGGTATCGCCGACGCCGGTGGAGCCAAGATAAGCTTCGCCCTTCTTGGCCACGGACCGGGGGTCACGGCCGTAGGCCTGGCCGGTGGTCGGCTCCATGATGTCGCAGACGATGATCATCGCCGGTTGGGCGGCAAAGGGATCCATGACCGCCGTCGTCGGATCGGGAACCAGAGACATGTCGGATTCGTTGATCGCTTTCCAGCCGGCGATGGACGAGCCATCGAACATGATGCCGTCGGTGAACGAGTCCTCGTCAATAAAGCCGGACGTCATCGTCAGGTGCTGCCATTTGCCGCGCGGGTCGGTAAAGCGAAGGTCGACAAATTCGATGCCGTCGTCTTTCAGTTTTTTGAGGATATCCTCGGGTTTCTTGCAATCCAGTGACATTGTAGTGGGCTCCTATTCTCGTAAATTATTGAAATTGAACGAATAGTAATTGCTCGGTGGGGATGATCCGGTGGGGCTGACCCCTAGATCGCATCATTTCCTTTTTCGCCGGTCCGGATGCGGATCGCTTCCTCCACGGAAGAAATGAAAATCTTGCCGTCGCCGATGCGGCCCGTGTGGGCAGCTTGTTGAATAGCTTCGACGGCGCGTTCTAGCATGTCATCCTCGATGATCAACTCGATTTTTACCTTGGGTAGGAAATCGACGACGTATTCGGCCCCGCGATAAAGTTCCGTGTGGCCTTTTTGGCGGCCAAAGCCCTTGGCTTCGATGACGGTAATGCCCTGCAACCCGACCTCGTGGAGGGCATCTTTGACCTCGTCGAGTTTGAAGGGCTTGATGATGGCTTCGATTTTTTTCATTTGTTTGTTAAAACTCCCAACTCACCTTCCTAACAGCACAGACCATGCCAACAGCCATACCTCTGCTGTAAGGGTTAATTCACCAATATTTTCAAATAATTACACCATCCGGCGAGCCGGACAAGGCTCTCTCTCCTTCCCTTGTCTGCCTATTTATTAGGCAATTGCCCTGCAAACATGCGGGCATTTGTTAGCCCTGATAATACCACGAAACGATGGCGATTAAAGGATTTCCCGGATCTGGCCTATGGCGGCTTTAATGTTGTCCCTGGAATTGGCGTAGGTGAAGCGCACAAAGCCTTCGCCCATTTCGCCGAAGCTGCTGCCGGCGATGGTGGCGACGCCGGCCTCGTTTAGCATGCGGTCCTGAAACTCAATTGCCTTGAGGCCGGTGCCGGTGATGTTGGCGAAGGCGTAAAAGGCCCCGCCTGCAACGCCTGAACGAATGCCTTTTGTCTGGTTCAACTCGTCGGTGATGACCCGGCGGCGTTCATCAAAAGACCGGACCATGGCCTCGACGGCGTCCTGCGGTCCTTCAAGGGCGGCGATACCGGCATATTGGCTCGGCGCGTTGACGCAGGAATGACAGTTGATGGCCAACCGGGTTGCCGGTTCGATCAAGGTTTCGGGCCACACCCCATAGCCCAGCCGCCAGCCGGTCATGGCGTAGGTTTTCGACCAACCGTCAAGCAGGATGACGCGATCGCGGATCGAAGGGAACTCCAGCAGACTGACGTGTTCGTTGTCTTCGTAGAGCATGCGCGAATAGATCTCGTCTGAGAGAATGCAGACTTGCGGGTGGGATTCCAGCCCGGCCACCAGTTTTTCCATTTCTGCACGCCCGACAACGCCACCGGTCGGGTTGCCCGGTGAGTTGATAATCAGCAGACGCGTTTTCGAGGTGATCAAACCGAGGACTTCATCGGCGTTGAAGGAAAACCCGGTTTTTTCATGCAGTGGCATGGCTACCGCCTTGGCCCCGGAATAATTGATCATGGATTGGTAAATCGGGAAACCGGGATTGGGATAGATGATCTCGGCCCCCGGTTGGCCGAACATGGTGATGGCGAAAAACATCGTCACCTTGCCGCCGGGGACGATCAAAACATTTGCCGGATCGATGGTGACATGGCGCCTGGCCGCGATATCGGCAGCGACGGCTTGTTTCAGCGCCGGAATGCCGTCCGCCGGGGTATAGCCGTGATGACCATCGCGAAGGGCTTTGACGGCAGCCTCGACGATGTGTTCCGGGGTCGGAAAATCCGGCTGGCCTATGCCTAAATTGATGATGTGTTTGCCCTGTTGCTCAAGCGCCTTGGCCCGGCCCAAGACTTCGAAGGCCGACTCGGTCCCGAGCCGGTCCATGGCGGCGGCCATTTCAATCTTCATCGGGGGCTTCCTTCTGCGAGGATATTATGTTTTGAACATTATCCACGGCGGGCCTTCAAGGCAACGCAAAGCAGGGGGGCATCGGGGGAATGGCGGCGCTTGACGCTTGGCGGGCATGCGTCTACATAAAGGCTCACCGCATGAAGCCGATGCGATGTCCTGTGGTGGCTGTAGCTCAGTTGGTAGAGCGCTGGCTTGTGGTGCCGGAGGTCGCGGGTTCAAGCCCCGTCAGCCACCCCACCCCCCTAGTCCATGTCATCAAGCATTTGTGACTCGTGCGGTCCTCTAATTGACGAGATAGTTAAGGCCACGATACACCAGATCAGGCTCGGGATCAGGGGGTGCCGCGAGGGGCAGTTAGAAATCGCCGTGCAAGAAGCCCGTAAAGTACGGCCTGATCTTAGTGATGATGAGTTGCTTGAGTTGGCAAAGGCCGCACATGGGCGTTCCAGAGGCGGCGTCTAGCCCCAGTCCTAATGTCCGCCTATGGCTATTAGCGGACATTCAACCACATCCTGAATTACGTTCGCTTTACCCCCGAAAGCGGACATTCGGAGGGTAGTCGCGGAATGTCCGTTAATGACCCAAAGCGGACATTGTTACCTTTTGAACAAATACCTTCTTTGGCTGATTACTCTCCCCTCAACTTCATATAGAATTTCCTCCTAAGATTGGTTACGGAGGAGGTATGGGGGATCAACCTACCCAGCGCAGGCTTGTGGCTGTTCTTGCGGCTGACG
>JAZFSL010000210.1:0-5367 GCA_036446135.1 Rhodospirillales bacterium
GCGACGGCGCCGACGTCTTCCAGGCGCTTGCACATGATCGGGTCATCGGAGCAATACACCATCACTTGGAAACCTTCTTTCGTCAGTATTTCCGTAGCTTCCAGGGTTTCCGGCATCATCGGATAGAGCGTCTTCTCATCGCCCAGAATTTCCAGTTTCACCAGGTCCCAGCCACCGGCTTCCCGCGCCAGACGAAGCGTGCGAAGCGCGTCATCGGCACTAAAACAGCCCGCCGTGTTGGGAAGGTAGGTGTATTTTTCAGGGTCCAGATAATCGACCAGCAACGGCTGATCCGGATCGGTGAGATTGACGCGCCTGACGGCGACGGTGATGATTTCCGAGCCCGCCGCCTCCGCCGCGCGGCGGTTGAGGTCATAATCCTTGTACTTGCCGGTGCCTATAATAAGCCGTGACGTGAACGTCCGCCCGGCCACCGTCCAGGTATCCTTATCATCCAGCGAAACGCCGCCTTTTGCTTCATCCGGGGCGCCGCCGCCGATGAAATGGACAATTTCCAGCTTGTCGCCGTCATCCAGCGCCCGACCGCCATAACTGGACTTGGGCACGATCTCAAGATTACACTCCACCGCCACTTTTCGGGGGTCGAGGCCAATATCGCCCAGCAATTGCTCTACCGTCATGGGAGCGTCAAAATTGCGCGGCTCGCCGTTAATCGTCAAGTTCATCTCTTTAATCCATAATGTTGGGTTCTTGATTACTTTTAAGTATGGAACGCCCCCCCCTGCCTTTCAACCGTGCAAAGCGGGGAGAGCGGGGAAAACTGGAAGTTTCTTCGGCGAGAGTCTATAAGACGCCTTGCACAGAAGAAGAGCCCATCCCATGGCGACGACCGTAATGGTCCTCAACGGACCCAACCTCAATTTGCTCGGCACCCGCGAGCCCGAGATTTATGGTACCGACACGCTTGAAAGCATCGAGGTATCTTGCCGCAAGCGCGCCCAGGATCTGGGGCTTGTCATCGAGTTCCGCCAGACCAACACCGAAGGCAAACTGGTCGACTGGGTACAGGAAGCGTCCCGCACGGCCCAGGCCATTATCGTCAATGCCGGTGCTTATACGCATACATCTGTGGCCCTGTTGGATGCATTGTTGGCCGCCGACATTCCGATCATCGAGGTGCATCTGTCGAACATCCACCAGCGCGATGAATTCCGCCAACACTCCTATGTTTCCAAGGCGGCGGAGGGTATGATCTGTGGCTTAGGCGGCATCGGGTACGAGTTGGCGCTGGAAGCGCTGGCCAATCGGCTCGGCACAATTTTGGAGGCCTAAAAGAAACCGCATGGCAAAATCACCAAAAAAAAATCAAATCGACGAAGACCTTGTCCGCCAGTTATCCAGCCTTCTGGAGGAAACCGGCCTGACGGAAATCGAATACGGGCGCGACGACTGGCACATTAAAGTCAAAGGGGGGGTGCAACAGGCTGCCGTCACATCCCAGGTGCAAAACACCACAACAGCAGCCCCGACGCCGGCCGAGCCCGCCCCGGCGGCTGACAACCCCAACGCCATTACATCCCCCATGGTCGGCGTCGTCTTCACCGGCCCCGACCCGGAAGCGCCGCCGTTCATAAAGGCCGGCGACGAGGTCAAGGAAGGCCAGACGCTGTTGCTGATCGAAGCCATGAAGGTCTTCAACCCGATCACCGCGACAAAGACGGGCCGGATAACGGAAATTCTTATCTCCAATGGCTCCCCCGTTGAATTCGGTGAACCGTTGCTTGTCTTAGAATAACCTTTCGGGGAATTCCGAAATCCATGTTCGACAAGGTTCTGATTGCCAACCGCGGAGAGATTGCGCTCCGGATTCTCCGGGCCTGCCGGGAGATGGGTATCAAGGCCGTCGCCGTCCATTCCACTGCTGATAACAACGCCATGCATGTGCGTCTGGCCGACGAGGCCGTCTGCATCGGCCCGCCGGCGGCCAAGGACAGTTACCTGAGCACGTCGGCTATTCTCAGCGCCGCTACCATCGCCGGCGTTGACGCCATTCACCCGGGTTACGGCTTCCTGTCTGAAAACGCCGACTTCGCGGAAATGGTCGAGGAACACAAGTTCACCTTCATCGGGCCGTCACCGGACCATATTCGCCTGATGGGGGATAAAATCGCCGCCAAAAAAGCCGTCAGCGAGGTCGGAATTCCCGTCGTTCCCGGTCCCGATGGCTCCCTGAAAGATGCCGAACAGGCGCGCGCGACAGCCGACAAAATCGGCTATCCGGTATTGATAAAAGCCACCGCCGGCGGCGGCGGGCGTGGCATGAAGGTGGTCGAGAGCGATGCCGGCATCAAGGAAGCTTTCGATTTGGCCCGCGCCGAGGCGAAGGCTGCTTTTGGCTATGACGAAGTTTACATGGAGAAATATCTGGCCCAGCCCCGCCATATTGAGGTCCAGGTTCTTGCCGATAATTTCGGCAATGTCGTTCACCTGGGCGAGCGCGATTGCTCGATCCAGCGCCGCCACCAGAAACTACTCGAAGAATCTCCGTCCCCGGCCCTGAACGAAGCCGAGCGTCAGGCAATCGGTGAGACGGTAGTCAAAGCGGTCAAAAAACTCGGATACCGCAACGTCGGCACAGCGGAATTCTTATATGAAGACGGCAACTTTTTCTTCATCGAAATGAACACCCGCCTTCAGGTCGAACACCCGGTAACGGAAATGGTCTGTGGCCTCGATCTGGTGCGCGAAATGATCCGCCTCGCCGCCGGTGCGCCACTGGGTTACGAGCAATCGGATATCAAGTTTTCCGGCCACTCCATCGAATGCCGGATCACGGCAGAAAACCCCGACACGTTTCAACCGTCACCGGGAAAGATCGGCGATTACCATGCACCGGGCGGACTCGGCATCCGCGTCGATTCGGGACTATATTCGGGCTACACCATACCGCCCCATTACGACAGTATGATCGCCAAGCTGATCGTTCACGCGCCAACCCGCAACGAATGCTTGATGCGCCTCAAACGCGCGCTTGGCGAATACGTCATCGACGGCCTGGACACTATCATCCCGCTGCACCAACGGCTGATTGACGAGCCGGATTTCGTCAACGGGGATTATGATATTCACTGGCTTGAACGATTCGTAGAGGGTAAAAAAACAAAGCCGGGATAAACAAAAAGGATAGCGCCTTTCATGAGCCGACTGGACCAAATCGCCCAGGAACTAACGCCGGAACTTTTGCTGCGCGCCTATTCGGCCGGTATTTTCCCGATGTCCGAAAGCCGCGATGACCCCGGTATTTTCTGGGTCGATCCGCGGGCCCGCGGCGTCCTGCCCATGGACGCTTTTCACATCCCAAGACGCCTGAAAAAGACTGTGCGTGGCGATACGTATGACGTCCGCACCGATACGGCCTTCATTGACGTCCTCGATTTATGCGCCGAGACAAACACGGAACGCCGGGAAACCTGGATCAACCTGGGTATTCGCAAGGCGGTTATCGGTCTTTTTGACATGGGCTACGCTCACAGCATCGAAACCTGGGCTAACGATACGCTGGTCGGCGGCCTCTACGGAATTACGCTGGGCGGCGCATTCTTCGGGGAAAGCATGTTTTCCAGAGCCACGGACGCCTCGAAAGTAGCCCTGGTGCACCTGGTGGCAAGGCTCAGAATGGGCGGCTTTATGCTCCTGGACGTGCAGTTCATCACCGACCATCTGCGCCAGTTCGGCGCCACCGAAATCCCGGCGCGGCTATATCTGGAACAACTCGACGCAGCCTTGCAGGTTCAGGGGGTCTTTCCTTTGGATGCCGGGGGAGAGGTCCCTTCCTCGGAACTCACGGGCGCGCTGGAGGAGCTTTTTTTACAATCCAGCACCCAGACATCATAGACCGCATGCTCCATGGACGACAGCGCCGGGCTTGAGGCGAACATCCAGCCCCGGAACGTGCTGATGGCAGCTTGTCCTTCATGCACTTCCCAAATGTCAAGAAAGGCGGCGCTTTCGGGGGTTTCCTCGGGTGGGCGTTTGTCGCAAGTACGGGCGATGATCTCCAGGGCGCCGAATTTGACCACCGTTCCAACCGGGGCTTCGATGGTCGAAACCCGGGCCGTGACCTTGTCCATGCCCTGCAATACGGCAATTTCGTAGGAACTTGCCGCCGCCGTCCCAGCCAACGCAACCACGAACATGGTTAAAAAGGCAATCCGGATGAGGCGGCTACTTGGCACCTTTTTTTGATCCACCGGTGGCTAGAAAGATGATTTCGCCGATCTGATCTTCCAGTGAACGAAAATCCTGGGTCTTGGCGAGCGAACCGCCCGACGAGACAACGCTGCCTAAGACGGTTTCAACTACTTTTTTGCTCATATTATTCATTATTCCGGAGCCCAAGGTTCGTAATCACCGGTAGCAGCGGCGCGCTTCCCGCCCCTGTAAGCATGTCCTCGGGGCAGATAGGCCTGGATCGTGCCGGTCTGATTGGCCAGATGTTCCTTTTGCCAGGATTTCGATTCGATGGCCTCCTGGGAAAGCGGCTCGCCGGTCAGATGATGCAGCCAGGCATGCCAAACAGGCGGTACCCTTGATGCTTCGTTCTTTCCTTTGTAGAGCACCCAGCGCCTTTCACGGCCATACAAGGTGTCTTTCCGGGCCCGGTAATAGCGATTGCCGAATTCATCGGTGCCGACAATCGCACCGTTCATCCAAGAGTAGATCAGTGTGCCGATATTGAAAATATGCATTCGAAACCTGCTTAACGACCGCCGATCACGGCGGGCAATTGGGATCAGGCAAATATGCCACCTGTCCGCCTGTTCGTCCAGTCAGACCGAGGGAATCAGTGTCTCAAAGTCTTGACTTGGTCGGGAAAATTTTTCCCCTCCCCCGGGCCTGAAACACGGCCCGTAAATGGCATCGATTCGAACCAGCAAAACCAACGAGTCGCAGAACAATCCACCGACCCTGCCATTAATACTATATAAAGTGCTTTGGTTTCATAATAACCACGACATCTGGTAATTTTCTGTTGCGGCCATCAAAATGTTGGGATACATTTTGTATCGTTGCACCTGGGCAGACACGAAATCTAGATACTTTACCTAGATCAAGTGGCAGAAGACGGAATCCAAGCCGTCGGGGTCGCAACGGGGGGCCGTAAGGTCCAATAAACGTCACAACCCGTGGCCTAAATTGTTGGGGGAATAATGCGAATCAAACGACTTTTTACAAAATCAAATGAATCTCCATACACGAATATTGAATTCCGTACAGCATCCAGCGAAATAAAGAACCCGGATGGCTCTATCGTTTTTCAACTCGACGAAATGGCAGTTCCCGCCTCCTGGTCGGCAGTCGCCGGGGATGTTCTGGCGCAGAAGTATTTCCGCAAGGCGGGTATTC
>JAZFSL010000211.1:0-3504 GCA_036446135.1 Rhodospirillales bacterium
TTCTTCAGTTTGGCTTTCGGGATAATTTTCGATGACGACTTTTAGCGGCTTGAGCACGCCGAGGCGGCGCCGGGCGGTCTTGTTCAGGACTTCGCGCGCACAATGGTCCAAAAACGCCATTTCCACGATGCTATCGGCCTTTGTCAGGCCGATGCGGGCGGCAAAGTCCAGGATGGCTTGCGCCGGCAGGCCGCGCCGGCGCATTCCTGACAGCGTCGGTAGGCGGGGGTCGTCCCAGCTCTGGACATGGCCGTCGCTGACCAGTTCCGTCAGTTTGCGTTTGGATAACACCGTCAAGGTCAAATTGAGGAGCGCAAATTCGTACTGGTGCGGCGTCACCGGGACGGGCAGGTTTTTGATCAACCAGTCATACAGCGGCCGGTGATCTTCGAATTCCAGCGTACACAGAGAATGGGTAATGCCCTCGATGGCATCTGACTGGCCGTGGGCGAAGTCGTAGGTCGGATAGATACACCAGTTATCTCCGGTGCGGGGATGCTCGGCGCGCAGGATGCGATATAACACTGGGTCGCGCATGTTGATGTTACCCGAGCCCATGTCGATTTTGGCGCGCAGCACCTTTTCTCCGTCGGCGAATTCACCTCCGCGCATGCGCCGGAACAGGTCCTGGTTTTCATCAACGGGGCGGGTTCGATGTGGGCTGGGCTTGCCCGGCTCGGTCAGGGTGCCCCGGTATTCTCGGATTTCATCAGCCGACAGATCATCGACATAGGCGTTGCCGCTTTTGATCAGGTGGCAGGCCCATTCATAAAGAGTTTCAAAATTATCAGAGGCGAAATAAAGATGTTCGCCCCAGTCAAAACCGAGCCATTTGACGTCTTCTTTGATGGCGTCGATGAAGGCCACCTCTTCTTTGGTCGGGTTGGTGTCATCGAACCGCAAGTGACAGCGCCCGCCGAAATCAGAAGCCAATCCGAAATTCAGGCAGATCGACTTGGCGTGGCCCAAATGAAGGTAGCCATTGGGTTCCGGCGGAAAGCGGGTGACGACCTCGCCGACGCGCCCGGCTTTGACGTCTTGGGCGACGATATCGCGGATAAAGTTGCCGGCTTCTTCGGGTTTGGTACTTGTATCGGCCATATTAATTGACCTTGCAGGCCTTGCCGATAGTCTTGGCGGCGGCGGAAAAGCCCTTCAGAGAATAGATGTCGGTGGTTTTGGTGCCGCGACTGGACGTGCCTTTTATCACCATCTTAGCGCCGCGGACCATTGCCTTGACGATATCCTTGTCCATCTTGCTGTCATAGGCGAAGGCATGGCCCGTGTCGGTGAACAGCTTGAACGATTGCGATCCGATGATGAGATCGACCTCGCTGGTCGCCTGATAGGTATAGCCGGCCTTGACGCTGATGACATTGGTGCTTTTTTCCGCCGGGCGGTGGGTAACCAGCACATAGACATCGCCGCGTTTCTTGTACTTGCCGCTGGATTTTTTAGGCTCTGAGCCGATAAAGCACACTGTCTTGCCGCCTTCGGATTCCCGGTAGGCTTCCCAATCACCGAAACTGCCGATGGGTTTGGACTTTTGGGCCAAAGCGGGCATCGCCAAAATGATGATAAATAAGACGGCCCACAACAGGGCCTTAGAATTGTTTTTCATGGACGTATACATACCCTTGAGTATTGATCTTGCCAACCACTGGACGCAGTGGCACTGATATCTCATGGACGCTAAAAATCCGTTAATTGTCGATGTCACCCGCGGCGCCATGGTGGAAAGCCGACATCGGGGACATTCAGTGGTCGCCGACCGGCATGGCAAGGTGCTTCACGTTTGGGGTGAAGCGGAAAAAATCATCTATCCGCGCTCCGCCATCAAGCCGTTGCAGGCATTGGCGCTGATCGAAACCGGGGCGGCGGACGCCTTCAATCTAAGCGATGAAGAGTTGGCCCTGGCGGCGGCGTCCCATGGGGCGACACCCGAACACACTGACATGACCGCGCGCTGGCTGGACCGTATCGGGCTTGGGGTGCAGAACCTGGAATGCGGCGGCCACGACCCGATGGACAAACAATCATTCCGAGACATGACCCGCCGGAACGAAACGCCGTCGCCGATCCACAATAATTGCTCGGGCAAGCATGTGGGGTTTTTGACCACGGCCAAGCATTTGGGTGAGCCGTTGGCCGGATATACCGGGCTTGACCATCCGGTGCAACGCCGACTGGCGGCAATCCTCGAAGACATGGGCGATTGCGATTTGTCCCAAGCGCCGGCGGGGAGTGACGGTTGCGGCATTCCGGTTTACGGCATACCGATCAACGTCATGGCCCGGGCGTTGGCCCGCATGGCCGATCCGGTGGACCTAGCCCCTGAACGCCGGGAAGCGGCAAAGCGCATTTTCGCAGCCATGACCGCCCACCCCCGCCTTGTCGCCGGGCCGGGGCGGTTCGACACCAAAGTGGTGGAAGCAACCAAGGGCGCGTTCGTGGTCAAGACCGGGGCCGAAGGCGTTTATGCCGGAATTTTGCCGGAAGCGGGGTTGGGCATCGCGCTTAAAATTGAAGACGGCGCCCGGCGCGCCGCCGAGGTTGCCATGGCGGCGGTGCTTACATATTTGGGGATGTTGGACAGAACGGAATTTTTAGAGGCGCCTATCCACAACGCCAAGGGCGAGGCCGTCGGTGTGGTGCGCATGGCGGCGGGTTGGGACAATTAACCCTCTTCGCCATCCCCCGGCGGCGTATCCATAAACTTATCCATTTTATTTCGAATGACCGGATCACCGAAGACGTGTTCGGGCAGATCTTCGACCGGGCCGCCGGGGCGGTCGGGGCGGCGCGGGAACTTGCCCAGGTTGAGGATGCGGTCATACATGACGATGGCGCCGGCGATGCCGACATTGACGCAAAACCGCGTCGGGATTTTGATGACGAAGTCGCATTTTTCCGTCATCTCAGGGCTTAAAGATCCGCGCTCCGGACCCATGACGTAAGCCGCCTGTGAGGGGTGGCGGAAGGACGGCAGATCGACAGCGTCGTCTGTCAACTCGACCCCGACAAGCGAGCAATCCTTGGGCAGGACGACGGCGCTGACATCGGGAAAGCTGTAAAACGGAATTTGTCCCGGCGCGTTCGAGGTATCGGACTTGGCCCCTTCGCCGCGTGGATAGACGGCGGCGACGGTAAAGACGAAATTGGCGCCGAAGGCGTGCGCTGAGCGGAACAGGCTGCCGGCGTTCATGGCTTTCGAGATGCCTTCGACGCCAATGGCAAAATACCCGCGCATCGGCCGCCTCAGGCTTGCCCGGCGGCGGGGTTGAGCGGCTGTTCATTGATCGGCAGATGCAGCAACCCGGCCGTCAGCCCCAAGGCAATGGAGGCGTACCAGACCTGATCGTAAGACCCCGACACGTCGAAGGCATAGCCGCCCCACCAGACGCCGATGAAGCTGCCCAGTTGGTGGGACATGAAGACGATGCCGAACAGCGTCGACATATAACGTACCCCGAAAATCTGCCCGACCAGGCCTGATGTCAGCGG
>JAZFSL010000212.1:0-2085 GCA_036446135.1 Rhodospirillales bacterium
CGGTCGGCGGCCATGCTTACGGTTGGGTTTATTCAGGCCCCATGGGAGCGGTGTTGATTCCCAATTTGATCGGCATGGAAAATGCCCACGATCTGCCCAATGCATCGACGCTGTGCGGCAAATGCGAGGAAATCTGCCCGGTACGAATTCCGCTGCCGAGAATGCTGCGCGCCTGGCGAAAGCGCCAATTCGAGGCGGAAAACACGTCTACAGCGGCGCGCGCCGGGCTTAAATTCTGGGCTTTGTTTGCCACTCGGCCATGGCTGTATAGGATTTTCGCGAATTTGGCTGTTGGCGTGCTGAATAAATTGTCCCGGGGCCGTGGCCGGTTTCGTCGGTTGCCGTTTCTGGGCGGTTGGACGACGCTGCGTGATCTGCCGGCCCCCGCCGGCAAGACCTTCATCAGCCAATGGCATGGGGAAAAACCAGGGAAATCGTCACATGAGTAACCCAAGAGGGGATATTCTCGGGGCCATCCGCACCGCCCTGAAACGGCCGGAGGCGCATGGGGCCAAAAACATTTCGATTCAGCAACGAATGTTGGCGCACAAGGCCAATCTGATTCCGGCACGTGGTCGTTTGGGTACGAAAGCCAGGGTGGACTTGTTTATTCGCGAAGCCGAACAGGTCCAAGCGACGGTGGCGCGGGTATCGGTGCTGGCTGGTGTGCCTCGCGAAGTGGCCCGCTTTCTGGCTAAAAACAACCTGCCAATGCGCTTAAAAACCGCCCCCGAAACATCCAGGAATACCATTCCGTGGTCGGAACAAACCTTGCTAAGCGTGGAAGAAGGCCGTGCCGACGGATCGGAAGAGACCTGCGTCAGCCAGGCCTTCGCCGGGGTCGCTGAAACCGGCACTTTGGTGATGCTATCTGGCGCCGATAGCCCGACAACGCTTAATTTTCTGCCTCCGACCCATATCGTGGTGCTGGGGATGGCGGATATTGCCGGCGATTACGAAGAAATCTGGGATCGCCTGCGCCGGGAAAAAACCAACGAGGCGGGGCGTTTTATGCCGCGCACGGTCAACTGGATCTCCGGTCCTTCACGTTCCGCCGACATCGAACAGACGTTGTTGCTGGGCGCGCACGGGCCGCAACGCCTGCATATTGTGATTGTCGATGGCGTCGCCTGATAAGAATAAAAAACCGGCGCAAAAAACCGCCGCAAATACTCCCCAGGGCGAAGAGCGTCCGCTCAGCGGCGTGGAAAGCGATCTTTGGGATCAGGTTATGGGCGGTGTCGAGCCGCTTGGCGACATCGGCGCCGATTTTGCCCCTGGCCAAGAGCCCGGCCAAGAATCCAGCGAGGAAGCGCCGAAAAATATTCCGCCAGCGAAACAAAATAAAGCTGCGACATCCTCGAGCAAGATATCGCCCCCGCCGCCGCCATCGCCCCCGCCATCACTACGACCGAAACCTGAGCCCCCGGTGCTGTCTCACGGCAAGGCGCCGGGGCTTGATCGGCGCAGCGAGACAAAAATGCGTCGTGGTCAGGTCGATATCGAGGCCCGCATCGATCTTCACGGCATGACGCAAAACGAGGCACACCTGGCGTTATCGGAGTTTTTACAGGATTCCTTTAGCGCCGGGCGGCGGACCGTGCTGGCCATTACCGGAAAAGGCGCTGGTGGTGAAGGCGTGCTGCGCAGCGCCGTCCCCAAATGGTTGAACGAGGCGTCGAACCGGGAAATGATACGGGGCTTTTCCCATGCTGCGCCCAAGCATGGCGGCGCCGGCGCGCTGTATATCCTGCTGAAGAGGCAAAAATGACGCCGTTTGGAAACAAGGTCCGCGATTACCGCAAGGCACGAAAACTTTCGCTGAAAAAAATGGCCGAGGATCTTGGTGTCTCGTCGGCGTATTTCTCGGCCCTTGAGCATGGCCACCGGGGCCGCCCGGGCTCTGGCCTGGTCCAGCAGATCTCGGGCTATTTCAAGCTCTCCTGGGACGAAGTCGAAGAACTCAAGCGCCTGGCTGATTTGTCCCACCCCCGGGTCGTCGTCGATACCTCAGGCCTCAGCCCGACGGCGACGGAACTGGCCAACCTGCTGGCAGACGCCATCCACGATATGGACGAAGACACC
>JAZFSL010000213.1:0-4648 GCA_036446135.1 Rhodospirillales bacterium
CGATTCCGGGCGCATCGCCATGTTGCTGGATGATTTCAACGCCTTAGCGTAGTTTTTTCCAAAGCACTCAATTTTTCATCCCTACTAATTAATTTGAGCGACACCGGGCCGCCGTTTAAGGTTTTCCGGTGTTTTCTGAATTATCATTGTTGCAGGCATTTTCCGCTGGCGCCGTCGTGGTGTCAGTATTGGCGCTGGCCATTGTGGCTTCCTTAAAAAGCCGCCATGGGGAAAATGAGGCCGAGCGCTGTCGCCTAGAGGCCGTCGCTATCAAGGCCAGGGAAATGATTGCCGCCGCGCCCGATGGCCTGTTTCTCTGGGACAGTGCCAGCGGTAGTTTCACCTGTTCCAGGCGCTTGGCCCAACTGCTCGACCTGGAAGCGGGCGTCCGGTCGAGCTATGACGACATTTGCATTCGTTTTGATGGCGCCTCGCTAAAATACCTGGAACATGGCGTCTCGCTGCTGCGTGGCACCGGCACGGGTTTCGATTTGATACTGGAATATAGGCATCAGCGCATTCAGGCGATCGGCGCACGCGCCCAAACCGACGTCGGTGAAACTTTGGCCGATATGGTGTGGATGCGCGACATCACCGCCATCGGTAAAAAGGCGGAGTTGGAAGCCGGGTCGGGGAACACATCCGGCAACTCGTCGGGCTTGCAGGACCGCCACCTGACGGCGTTGTTGGACGCCCTGCCCATGCCGGTGTGGCTTCGCGATTCGAACTTGTCGCTGGCGTTCGTCAATCTCTCCGCCCGTGATATCGCCCTCACCGACACCGCGCTGGCGGCTCAGGCACGTAAACAGGGAAAATCCTTGTCCGAGCAGAAACACCTGACAGGCAATGGCGCCGATACGATGTTGGAAATAACGGAAACGCCGCTCGGAATTATCGGCGGCGGCAATGACGGCGCCACCGGTGGCACCATTGGCATCGCCATTACCCGATCCGGCGGGGAAGAAACTAAAGACAATAGTCGACGCCCGGCGAGCGACCCTAACGCCGTGCTCGACACCCTGGACACTGCCATCGCCATTTTCGACGCAGACCAGAACCTGATTTATTACAACGATGCCTATGTTGAGCTTTGGCGCCTGGACGCAGACTGGTTGAAGACAAAGCCGGGCTTCGGCGATGTTCTGGAGAAACTTCGCGATGGCCGGCGTTTGCCGGAAGTCGCTGATTTTCGCGACGATAAAATAACCCGGCTCGAAATGTTCGAAGCCCTGATCGAGCCTTTTGAGGAACTGCTGTCTCTGCCCGACGGCCGCACCATCCAAAGCCGTGTCAGTCGCTATGACAAAAGCGGTCTGGTTTTTGTCTTTGATGACGTGTCTTCACGGCTTGATCTTGAGCGGTCGTATAAGTCCCTCGACGCGGTGCAGCACGAAACACTGGATAACCTCAACGAGGGCATCGCCGTGTTCGGCGCCGACGGCCGACTGAAGCTTTCCAACCCGGTATTCCAGGGCCTTTGGGACTTCGAAAAAAGCGTCTTGGACGAGGATTTCCATGTCAGCGATTTTGTCGAACATACGCGCAGCAAAGTGACGCTCGAGGGCGGCCGGGATGATTTAAGCTGGGGTGAGCACAAAAAGCGGGTCGTCGCCCGGCTGATGACCCGTGAGAATCGCACCGGCAAGCTGGAACTGAACAACGGCACCGTCGTCTATTTTGCCAACGTGCCGCTGCCGGACGGGGCCATGCTGCTGAGCTATCTTGACGTCACCGCCTCGACCCGAGTAGAACAGGCATTGCGCCAGCGCGCCGAAGGGCTGGCCGAGGCCGACCGGCTGAAATCCAAATTCATCGCCAACGTATCGCACGAAATTCGCACCCCCTTGAACACCATCCTCGGTTTTGCCGACATGCTGGGCCAGGAATATTTTGGCAAACTCAACCGCCGACAGGGCGAATATGCCCACGGCATCCTCGACTCCACCCGCGACCTGATGTCCATCGTCAGCGATATCCTAGACCTTGCTTCTATTGAGGCCGGCAATCTTGAATTGGACCGTGACACCGTTGACGTGCACGGCTTGCTGGTATCGGCCCTTAACCTGAGTCAGGAACGCGCCCGGTCGAAAGAATTAAAACTGGAATTCGACTGCGCCCCCGACATCGGCTGGATATTCGCCGATGGCAAGCGCCTGAAGCAGGTCGTGTTCAACCTGATGTCCAACGCCATCACCTTTACCCCGGCACGCGGCACCGTACGCCTTGAATCCCACCGCCATGACGATGACCTGATCATCACCGTCGCCGACACTGGCATCGGTATCCCCCAGGGCGACCGGGAACGGGTGTTCCAGCCGTTCGAACAAGGCGGTCAGGAAAATATCGACAATAAAGACGGAGACGGGGGGGGCACCGGGCTGGGATTGAGTCTGGTCAGAAACTTTATCCAGCTTCACGGCGGCACGGTCGAGATCAAATCGCCGCAAGGACGGGGCACCACTGTCACTTGTCGCCTACCGTCTCAAAGGGCAGATAATGACGATGGCCCGAAGGCAGAATAAAATCTCCCTCACCGATGAAGCCGCCACCGTCGAGCTAGCCGGTCGAGTGGCGGCAGCGACGGAACCGGGGGACGTGCTTGCCCTTTCCGGCGACCTTGGCAGCGGCAAAACCGTATTCGCGCGGGCTTTTATCAACGCCCGTTCAAGTGAGCCCGAAGAAGTCCCAAGCCCGACCTTTACCCTGGTCCAGGAATATCAATTTCCTCCCGATATCGCGGTTTATCATTTTGACCTTTTCCGCATCGAGCATGCGGAAGAAACCATTGAGCTGGGCATGGACGAAGCCTTCCAGGACGGCATTTCACTGATAGAATGGCCCGAACGCATCGCAGGCCGCTTGCCCGACGACCGGCTGGAAATCATTATGACCCAGGGAGATGACGCCGGCGCCAGACAAGCGAACCTGTTGGGCATGGGGGCATGGGGACCACGCCTTGAAAAAATCCTTGTTCAAGGAGCAATTGGTGATTGAGCGTGACAGCCTGATCGAGAAATTTCTTGCCGCCCATGGCTGGCAAGGCGCCCAGCGCACGCCGCAGGGCGGGGATGCGTCGTTTCGGTGCTATGAAAGGCTGGCGCAGGGCGGGCGCAAAGCCATGTTGATGGATGCGATGGGTCCCGATGAAAATATCGATGTCTTTGTCGCCATCGCCCGGCATTTGAAGTCTTTGGGCTTCAGCGCCCCTGATATTTTCGCTAAGGCCAAGCTCGACAACTTGCTGTTGTTGGAAGACCTGGGCGATGAAACCTATACCAAGATATTGGAAAAAAGTGCGGATCGCGAAGCGGAACTTTATGGGCTGGCCGTTGACGTATTGATCGCGTTGCACGGTATCGCACCGAAATATGTCGCGCCACCGGGGCTGCCATCTTATGACGACGAAAAATTGCTCGAAGAAGCGGTTCTCCTCACCGACTGGACGCTGCCCCGGTTTATCGGAGCGCCGTTGGACCCGAAAATCCGGGGTGCCTACCGGGATGCCTGGTTGCAAATTTTCCCCGCCGTCCACCAACAACCGCAAACCCTGGTACTGCGCGATTTTCATGTCGATAACCTGATGGCGCTGGCCGGACGCGACGGGATAGCGCGGTGCGGGCTTCTCGATTTTCAAGACGCAGTCATCGGACCTGGAGCTTATGATTTAATGTCGTTGCTGGAAGATGCCCGGCGCGATATCGCCCCAACGCTGAAAGCCACCATGCTGGATCGCTATTTCGCCGCCTTCCCTGATCTTGGTCGGAAGGAATTCGAGGCTGTCTTCGCCATCCTCGCCGCCCAACGACACGCCAAGGTCATCGGCATTTTCACCCGTCTCAGTGTGCGCGACTCCAAGCCTGCCTATCTGCCTCATATCCCCAGAGTCTGGCGCTTGTTGGAAGAAGCGCTGGCGCATCCGGCGGTGCGGCCGGTGCAGGCTTGGTTCGAGGCACATGTGCCGCCCGAGCATCGGTCATGACGGTGGACAAAAAAGCTCCGCCTCAGAAAGCAATGCTGCTGGCCGCCGGCCTCGGCACCCGCATGGGGTCGATAACCGAGGATAGGCCGAAACCATTGATCGAGGTCGATGGCCGCGCCTTGATTGATCATGCCCTTGATCGTCTGGAAGGAATCGGCGTCGGTGGAGTCGTTATCAACACGCATTACCTGGCCGAGCAGCTTGAAGGCCATTTGACGGGGCGCAAGACCCCAAAAATTGAATTTTCCAGGGAAGCCGACTTGCTCGATACCGGCGGCGGCATCAAAAAAGCCTTGGCCTATTTCGGCGGCGCCCCCTTCTTCGCCATCAACACCGACTCGCTGTGGCTAAACGGCCCGTTTGACGCGCTTTCCCGTATGGCCGCAACCTGGAACGACAAAACCATGGACGGGTTGCTGTTGCTGCATTCCACAGTTGACGCCTATGGCTATACGGGTACGGGTGATTTCAACGCCGACGGCGACGGTAAGCTAGTCCGGCGTCTGCAATCGGAAGTCTCGCCGTGGCTGTTTACCGGCATTCAGATGCTGCACCCACGGCTGTTCAAAGGCGCGCCCAAAGGCGCTTTTTCCCTCAATCATTTGTACGACAAGGCGATAGAGGACGGTCGGTTGTTCGGGGCCGTTCACGATGGCGAATGGTTCCACG
>JAZFSL010000214.1:0-2330 GCA_036446135.1 Rhodospirillales bacterium
CCCAACATCTCTTTGAATACATCCCCGGAGCGACCCACGCCAGCGCCGGAAACTTCAGCGGTGCCTCTCCCGCAACCCAGAGTCACGGCGGAAATAGGGGCGGAAAGAAGAATTAATCGTCGCCGGGAAGCTCTTCTACTGGCTTCGCCTTGTCCTGAACGGTTCTGACTTCTTCGACGATGGCGCCTGGAAAGGTCTTTATCACCGCCTGCACCAACGGGTGCTTTTCAGCCTCGGTTTTTAAGTCCCCCGTCTTCGGCGCCGTCCCCGGCCCGGCTACTGGTTCGGGGGCGGGGGCCTGAACAGGTTCGGGGGCAGGTTCAGGCGCCGGGTCGGGCGCCGGGTGTGCGGAAGCGATTTGTTCGCCACCGCCTTTTTTCATTCCCTTCAGGGCTTCTTCCGGGCTCGGCAGGTCGGCCGTATGGGCGAGGCGCACCAGAACCATTTCCGCGGCCTGGATCGGCGACGGCGCAAAGCGGACTTCCTGCACCCCTTTGAGCAACATCTGCCAGGCACGGGCCAAAGACGCCATGGAAAGGCGGGCTTCCAGGTCTTTGCCCCGAACCTGTTCTATTTCCGGCAGCTGCGGCGAATTGGCGGCATCCGGAGCAACCTTGATGCGGGTCAGCCAGTGGGTGATTTCCAGCAAATCTTCCAGCACCGCCAGTGGGTCGGCGCCGTCTTTGTAGAACTGATCGAGGAACCCCAGCGCCGACGCTACATCGCCGGCCAGCACCGCTTCCAGCAGCATGAAACTTTGCGAGCGATCAGCCAGACCGAGCATGTCGCGAACCTCGAGCTCGCCGATGGCGCCCGCATCAGGGGCGGCGGATATGGCCTGGTCCAACAAACTCAAGCCGTCGCGCACACTGCCGTCGGCGGCGCGCGCAATCAGGGCCAACGCACTTTTTGAAAGGACGGCATTTTCTTTTTCCGTGATGGCAGCAAAATGCGCGATGAGCGTCTCGGTGTCGATCCGCCGCAAGTCAAAGCGCATGCACCGGCTTAGCACCGTCACCGGCACCTTGCGAATTTCCGTCGTCGCGAAGACAAATTTCACATGTTCCGGTGGTTCTTCCAGTGTCTTCAACAACGCATTAAAGGCCGGTTTCGACAGCATATGCACTTCGTCGATGATGTAGATCTTGAAGCGCGCCGAGGTCGGGCGGTAACGCACGCCGTCGATGACCTCGCGCATATTGTCGATGCCGGTATGGCTGGCGGCGTCCATTTCCAAGACATCGACATGGCGGTCTTCGGCAATGGCCCGGCAATTCTCGCACACCCCGCAAGGCTCCGGCGTCGGGCCGCCCTTGCCGTCTTCGCCGATGCAATTGAGCGCCCGCGCGATGATCCTCGCCGTCGAGGTTTTGCCGATGCCGCGAACGCCGGTCAAAATGAAGGCCTGCGCCAGACGATCGGCGTTGATGGCGTTGGTCATGGTCTGCACCATGGCGTCCTGGCCGATCAGGCCGGCAAAGGTGGCGGGACGGTATTTGCGCGCCAAAACCTGATAGGGAGGGGTGATATCAGTTTCGCTCATCGTCGCTCTGCTGCTTGGGTGTGCCCTGGTAAGGTGGAAGACTGGATACCGACCCAGGCAGAAACTCGTTACGGCTGCTTCCTTCCGGATCTGACCGGGTTGGCGAGAAGCCTGTCCGGCACCAGCCTTCCGCAGGTATTATAACAGCCCTTCACGGCCCCACCAACTACTTGCGGGGCCAAGAAGATAAGAAACTTAAATGCGGGGGTTGCGTTCTTCAACGATGGCGACGCTGTTAGGCCCGAAATGGCCGTCTTCCATGGCCACCAGGCGGATTTCCACGGTTTTGCGGGGCAGCTAACAAAACCTTAGGATTCCAATCAGTTGTCCGTCTCTTCGGTTGTCAGCAAAGGGCCGCTGTGTCAGGCTTGCCGAATGGTTGAAAATTTGAGCTACACCGCCGTCGGTCTCGACCGCGCTGCCCATCTGCGCCGCGACGAGGCTTGGATTGATGCGCGCCTGACCAACCCCACCACCCGGGTCGCGCCGCTGTGGCAAAGCCTCAACCTGATCGATGCCAGATCAGCCGAACCGAAAGCCGTTTTTTTAAACGCCGCCGACGGCCAGGCGCTTGTTTCCCAGGCCGAGGAAGTGATCTTCCTGGGCCTCGACGACAACACCGCCTATGCCGCCGTCGATATATCTTCCCTGGACGAAGCTACGGCGGCGGATATTGCGGCGGGCGGCGAATTCATCGATCTCCGGCGCCTCGGCGCACTGATGGGCGAACCTGACGCGTCGATAGTGGCCTATGCGCGGGGCATGGTTCACTGGCATCGGCGCCACC
>JAZFSL010000215.1:0-4772 GCA_036446135.1 Rhodospirillales bacterium
TATCTCTGATTTCCTGGGATTGAGCATGGCAGAGGCGGTAAAAATCCGCAAAACCTATTACCGCGACCACGGCACCACGTTGAATGGATTGATGACCCTGCACGGGCTCGAACCCGGCGACTATCTCGATTTTGTTCACGATATCGATCTTGGCGTTATTTTCCCCAACCTAGGGCTCGACCGCTCACTGTCCCGCCTGGCGGGCCGTAAAATCATCTTCACCAACGGCCCCATGGACCACGCAGAACGGGTTCTGGAGCGGATTTCCATCCGTCATCATTTCGACGCCGTGTTCGACATCACCAGAGCCGATTACGTGCCCAAGCCGGAACCCAAAATCTACCATGCCCTGGTTGAGCGTTACGGGTTGACCCCGTCTAAAACGGTCATGGTTGAAGATTTGGCTCGAAATCTCGAACCGGCGGCGGCGTTGGGGATGACAACGGTTTTGGTTTGCCCGAAAGGCGACATTGAAAGCCAAATCGACCGCGAAATTGATGGGGCGGGAAAAAATATTGATCATGTGGTCGAAGACCTGAGCCAGTGGCTGGGAGCGTTGACGGCCCCTTCGTATTGACACTCCGAGCGGTGTGCCGCATTTTCTGCCGCCAATACTAGAAAAATTATCGGAGACATCATGAGCACCGCACAACTAC
Source organism: Rhodospirillales bacterium (assembly GCA_036446135.1). Taxonomy (GTDB): domain Bacteria; phylum Pseudomonadota; class Alphaproteobacteria; order Rhodospirillales; family Casp-alpha2; genus Casp-alpha2. Next base: position 657 of record JAZFSL010000215.1, read on the forward strand.
AGAAGACCATCGACGACGCCTGGGAAGAAAGGGGTGATATCGGCCTCGACTCCATGGGCGATGTGCGTGACGCGGTCGAAGCTGCGCTCGATCTGCTGGATAGCGGACAGGCCCGTGTCGCCGAAAAAACCAATGGCCAATGGCAGGTCAATCAGTGGCTGAAAAAGGCCGTGCTACTGTCTTTCCGTCTTAACGACACGGCAACCATTAGCGGTGGTGCCGATGGCGCCAACTGGTTCGACAAGGTGCCGTCAAAATTCGCCGGCTGGGACGAGGCGCGCTTTCGCGATGCCGGTTTCCGCGCCGTTCCCAATTGCACCGTTCGCCGTTCCGCCTATATCGCGCCCGGCGTGATACTAATGCCCAGCTTCGTCAACTTGGGCGCCTATGTTGACAGTGGCACCATGGTCGATACCTGGGTCACGGTCGGTTCATGCGCCCAAATTGGCAAGGACTGCCACTTGTCGGGAGGCGTCGGCATTGGCGGCGTTTTGGAGCCCTTGCAGGCGGACCCGGTGATTATCGAAGATAATTGCTTCATCGGCGCACGCTCGGAAGTCGTCGAAGGTGTCATCGTCGAGGAAGGCTCGGTGCTTTCCATGGGTGTTTTCATCAGTGCCTCGACCAAAATCATCGACCGCGCCACCGGCGACGTGTCTTTCGGCAGGGTGCCCGCCTATTCCGTAGTCGTACCCGGCACCATGCCCGGCAAGCCCCTGCCCGACGGTAGCCCCGGACCCGGTCTTTATTGCGCCGTCATCGTCAAAAGGGTCGACGCAAAGACTCGCGCCAAAACCTCCATTAACGATTTGCTCCGTGAGTGAGTGACACCATGGATGCCCTCGATCTTAGCCAGGCCCTGATCCGTTGCCCCAGCGTAACGCCGGGCGATGAAGGCGCTATGGATGTGCTTGAAGACGCCCTGGGAAAGCTCGGCTTCACCTGCCACCGCCTGCCCTTTTCCGAGGACGGTGCGCCGGAAGTGCAAAACCTCTATGCCCGCGCCGGCGATACGTCGCCGAATTTTTGTTTTGCAGGGCATACGGATGTGGTGCCGGTGGGCAACCCGGATGATTGGACGACCAACCCCTTTGCCGGCGATATTCAGGGTGAGCGGATTTACGGTCGCGGCGCGTCCGACATGAAAACTGCCATCGCCGCCTTCGTCGCCGCCACCGCCGGATTCTTGGATTCCAACGATAGCGATTTCGGCGGCTCCATCAGCTTGCTGATTACCGGTGACGAGGAAGGCAACGCGATCAATGGTACGCGCAAGGTATTGGACTGGCTAAATGACAAAGGCGAGGTGCTCGACGATTGTCTGGTCGGTGAGCCGACAAACCCGGAAACCCTGGGCGAGATGGTCAAGATCGGCCGCCGCGGGTCATTGGGCGCCTCCATCACCGTTACCGGTACGACCGGCCATGTCGCCTATCCGCATCTCGCCGACAACCCCATTCACCGTCTGATGGCGATGTTGCGTGCCATCACCGACGAACCGCTGGACGCAGGATCAGAACATTTCCCGCCATCGACCCCCGTGATCACCACCTTTGATGTCGGCAATCCGGTGACCAACGTCATCCCGGCCAAAGCCTCGGCCAGGGTCAACATCCGTTTTAACGACAACCACACCGGCGAAAGCCTGGAAAAGCTGCTGCGTCAGCGTCTTGATGCGATCGGCGGCGAATACGACATGGATGTGCGTGTATCCGGCGAAGCCTTCTTGACGCCGCCCGGCCGGCTCAGTGCCATCGTTGCCGGCGCCATTGAAAAAGTTACCGGCCTGAGCCCGGAACTCAGCACCACCGGCGGCACCTCGGACGCGCGTTTTATCAAGGACTACTGCGCGGTATGTGAATTCGGCATGACCAATGAGACCGCCCACAAGGCTGATGAGAATTCGCTGGTCGATGATGTCAGAAAACTGGCCGATATTTACCAAGCCGTTCTCACTGATTATTTCACCGCCGCCCGGCAATGATTTCCCTGAACGAGACCGTCCGCTCGCTTTACGGCGCCTTGCGGCTGGCGCGTTTTGATTCAGAAGGCCTGATTTTTTTCAATCAAACCATCCGTGGTTTTTGGCGCTCGTTCTTCGCCGCCGTGCTGGTTTTTCCGCCGTATCTGATCGTACTGCTGTTACGCTATCAAGGCGCTTATGGAGACGTATCTGCGCTGCGCTTCTACAGCATTGAAATTTTAACCTACGTCGTCGTCTGGTTGGCTTTTCCCGTCGTTATGATCAGCGTTGCCGCCGCCATCGACCGGCAGCGGTTTTTTGTCCGCTACATTGTCGCCTACAACTGGGCCGGCGTGCTGCAAAACGCCTTGTACCTGCCGGTGGTGATTTTAACGCTGGCCGGCGGGCTCGGGGAATCGGCGTCGGAGTTGCTGTCTCTGGCGGTTCTTGGCTGGGTGCTCGCCTACGGCTGGTTTATCACCCGCACCGCCCTCGATATCCCCGCCGGCGCGGCGGCCGGGATCGTCGGGCTGGACTTCCTGATCAGCATCCTGATTAACGCCATCACCGGAAGATCGCTCTAAAATAAAGACGAAACCCAGTTTGAGAACCAGGCCAGGCCCACCAGGGCCAACAGCACCGGGGACGTCATAAAGCCCACGACCGTTAGCAACAGGCCGATAAAAGCCCAGGAGGCCTGGCGCATAAATAACGCCACGACGGAACAGATCAACGTCAGCGGTACGAAGACGGGGCCATTGATAAAAATTCCAAGAAAGCCAAAGCCGACGGCAAACCAGCCAACGACCGGGTTTTCAGGTGGCCCAGGGGGTTGCCCAGGGGATTGCCCAGAGGATTGCCCAGAGGATTGCCCAGAAGCCTCACTCTCCGGCTGCTCGGAATTACCCTCCGTTTCGGGATTCAGACTAAGTGGGGTTTTTGTCATGATGCTTCATCATACTCAATAAACGACCTCAAGAAAATACAGCCCATCGGGGGGGGCGGTCGGGCCGCCGGCGGCCCGGTCTTTTTTCTCCAACGCCACTTTAACATCGTTGGGGGACCATTTTCCTTCGCCCACCAGTTTCAGGGTGCCGGCAAGATTGCGCACCTGATGATGCATGAACGACGGCGCCCGGGCTTCGATCTCGATGTTTTCGCTACTTCCGGTAACCTTTAACACGCTCAGGGTCTTGACCGGTGATTTGGCCTGACAACGAACCGAGCGGAAGGTGCTGAAATCATGCTTGCCGGTCAGCATTTTAGTGGCCTTTTCCATTGCATCGACATCGAGCGGCACCGGCACCCGCCAACTGTAGCCCCGGCCGATGGCCAGGGGCGCGCGACGGCTCGTGATGCAGTACCGATAGGCCCTTTCACGGGCCGAAAAACGGGCGTCGAAATCATCGGGTACCGGCTCGGCGCTCAGGATCGAAACTGCCGCCGGTTTCAAATGGAAATTAATCGCATCTTGAACCGTGTCTGCGCTTGGCGCTTTTACCAGGTCAAAATGTGCCACCTGGCCCAGGGCATGGACGCCCGAATCCGTTCTTCCGGCGCCGAACAGAGTGATTTTTTCGCCGCAGAATTTTTCGATTGCTTCTTCGATCGCCTGCTGCACGCTAAGGCCGTTTTCCTGGCGCTGCCAGCCGACAAAACCCAAGCCGTCGTATTCAATGTTGATTTTATATCGGGGCATGCCCTGTTGTAGCCGCTTGGCGGCTCCGTAATCGAGGTTTTTTGTCGCAAACCGCAAAAATCCACCGTAACTAGCTGAAATAATATGAAATATGCTGAATTATAATGACATTTATTAACGACATTAGGGACACTTTCATGCCCCATTATGTTAGACCTCACGCAAGATCACCAAGATCGAAGATTCAGCGCCAATGCTGTCGGCGCTCGATTAGATCAACCGGCGACCTTTTTCTATTGTGTATCCATGAAGAAACTCCGTTGCCGCCTGTGTGGCTTTTCCAGCCCGTTGCAGCCTGAGCAATCTCAGCGCCCCTTCGCCGCAGGTGACGGATAAAGTACCGTCGACAACCGTTCCCGCCTCTTCGCTGCGGCCGGCTTCGTTCGTGACTTCCGCCGCCAAAACCTTGATCCGGTTACCGTCATGTTCAAACCAGACACCGGGGCGCGGGTTG
>JAZFSL010000216.1:0-4886 GCA_036446135.1 Rhodospirillales bacterium
CGCTTATGCCATCAACAGTGCCTTGGGCAATATTCCTCTGCTGGGACAAATTTTCACGGGTGGCGAGGAAGGCGGCGGTGTTTTCGCCTTCAATTATTCCATGAGCGGTTCCAGGAATAACCCGGAAGTTAACGTCAATCCCTTATCGGCCCTGACGCCGGGAATATTCAGAAATGTCTTTGATATTTTTGGCTCTTCCGGCACAACGCCGAAAAAAGTGGGTGAAGGCGCTAAACCGCCTAAACCGAAAGCCAAGTAAAAGGTTCGAACTAGGAAGGTCGAATAAGCACGTGGCGTTTTTTCCCCGCTGACAATTTAATGACCCCGTCATCATTGAGGTCGACCAGCGAAATTGTCTGCGTTTCGGCGTCGATAGTGGTGTCATTGATTTTGCCGCCGCCGCCTTTGATTAACCGCCGGGCCTCGCCGTTAGATTGAACTAAGCCGGATCGCTTGAACAATTCAAACGCGGCAATACCGTCTTCGAGCGCAGCGCGGGGTACTTCGATGGTGGGCAACGCATCACCCTGGCCGCCTTCTTCGAAGGTTTTCTCCGCTGTCCGCCGCGCAGCCTTGGCAGCGTCCTCGCCATGACAAAGCGCCGTCGCCTGATCAGCCAGCAACTTCTTGGCGTCGTTGATTTCAACGCCCCCTAGTTTTTCGAGGCGGGCAATTTCATCCAGCGGCAGTTCCGTAAACAAGCGAAGAAACTTGCCGACATCGACGTCTTCCGTGTTGCGCCAGTATTGCCAATAGTCATAAGCCGACAACATATCTTCGTTGAGCCACTGGGCGCCGTCGGCGGTCTTGCCCATCTTGCTGCCGGATGCGGTGGTCAGTAGCGGCGTCGTCAGGCCGAACAGATCGACATTTTCAACCCGGCGACCGAGGTCGACGCCGCTGACGATATTGCCCCATTGGTCTGAGCCGCCCATTTGCAAGTGACAATCATAACGCCTGGCCAGCTCGACAAAGTCATAAGCCTGCAGCACCATGTAATTGAATTCCAAAAACGAAAGCGGTTGTTCGCGCTCCAGCCGGGTCTTGACACTTTCCAGGCCAAGCATCCGGTTGACCGAAAAATGCTTGCCATAATCGCGCAGGAACGGAATGTAATCGAGTTCATCCAGCCAGTCGGCGTTGTTAACCATCAAGGCATCCGTCGGGTCGTCTCCGAATTTCAGGTACTTGGCAAAGACGTCCTTGATGCCGGCCATGTTGGCGGCGATTTCTTCGTCGACCAGGAATTTACGGGCCTCGTCCTTGCCCGATGGGTCGCCGACCTTGGTGGTGCCGCCGCCGATTAGAACGATCGGCTTGTGCCCGGTCTGTTGAAACAGCCTGAGCAGCATGATCGAGACCAGTGATCCCGCATGCAGGCTGGGCGCGGTACAGTCGAAACCGATATAGGCTGTGAGGGGCGGCTGGCAGGCTAGCGCATCCAGCGCGTCGTCGTCGGTGCACTGGTGAATAAAACCGCGCGACTGGGCAATCTTTAGGAAATCTGATTTCATGGCTTAGGGTTTATGCTATCGGTATTAAACACGCAATCCCGACGTTAGGAGTTTTCGTGACCACCAGCGGCGTTTTAACCACTATCGGATTGATGAGCGGCACCTCCATGGACGGGGTTGATGCCGCCGTTATCCATACCGATGGTGAACGCGTCTTTGGTTTTGGCCCGACGTTTTCCATCGCTTACGAAGATGAATTTCGAGGTAAGCTGCGCTCCGCCCTGGGCCTTGACCCCATTGGCGAGCCGGACTCCGGCGCCCTCGCCCTTGAATTAACGCACCACCACGCGAGCGCGGTCCATCGTTTGCTGGCCGAAAACGGCCTCAATGCCGGTGAAATTGATGTCATTGGGTTCCACGGCCATACCGTGCTACATCAGCCGGACTTGGGCCTAACCTGCCAAATCGGCAATGGTGGACTTTTAGCCCAGGAAACGGGGATTCCCGTGATTAATGACTTTCGTAGCCAGGATATCGCCTGTGGCGGCGAGGGCGCACCCCTGGCGCCGGTGTTCCATGCCGCTCTCGCCCATGATCTGGAAAAACCGTTGGCGGTGCTCAATATCGGCGGTGTCGCCAATGTCACCTGGATAAGCCCCGATGGTGGGCTGATCGCGTTCGATACCGGCCCCGGCAACGCTCTGATCGATGACTGGGTGCGGAAAAAGCAGGGCCAACGGATGGACAAAAACGGCCAGCTTGCACATGCCGGTGTTGTCGATGAAGAGGCATTATCGCGGTTGCTGGACCATCCGTTTTTTTCCGAACCGTATCCGAAATCTCTCGACCGGGATAAATTTGAGGTCGCTGCCGTGCAGCATTTATCGGTCGCCGACGGGGCGGCGACGTTGACCGCGTTTACGGCCGGCGCCGTTGAAAAGGCAGCGCACCTGTTGCCGTCCCTGCCCAACCGTTGGCTGGTGACGGGCGGCGGGCGGCACAATCCGGCGCTGATGGCGGCGCTGCGCTCTCAATTGTTGCAGCCGGTGGAGCCAGTGGAAATTGTCGGTTGGCAGGGTGATGCACTTGAGGCGCAGGCCTTCGGGTTTTTGGCGGCGCGCTCGCTTAAAGGCCTTCCTTTGAGCCTGCCGTCAACAACCGGGGTGACAAAACCAATGACTGGCGGCACTCTGCACAAGCCGTAGGTTAAGCTACTTTCGTCACCAGCATCCCATCAAGGTAATCGGTGACGTTGTCGTCGAGTTTTTTCATATGCTTCTGGAAGAAATGATCAGCGCCTGAAATGGTCCGGTAGTCAATTTTGATGTTCTTCTGATTCTGAAGTTTCTGGGCCAGCTTGTCCACGGACGTCTGGAGGACGACTTCGTCTTTGTCGCCGTGCAGGATCATCCCCGATGCGGGGCAGGGCGCCAGGAACGAAAAATCATGCTGGCTGGCGGGCGGGGCGACGGCGATGAAGCCATTGATTTCAGGCCTGCGCATCATCAATTGCATGGCAACCCAGGCGCCGAAGGAAAACCCGGCGATCCAGCAGCCCGACGTGCTCGTGTTCCTGGCCTGCATCCAGTCGAGCGCCGAGGCGGCGTCGCCTAATTCCCCAGGGCCATTGTCGAAACGGCCCTGCGAGTGCCCGACGCCGCGGAAGTTGAAACGAAGCGTTGAAAACTTCCGGTTTACGAAATTCTGGCAAAGGGTGTAAATGACCTTGTTGTTCATCGTGCCGCCGTGTTGCGGATGCGGATGCAGGAAAAGAGCAATCGGCGCATGGGCACGTTTTGAGTGGTGGTATCGGCCTTCTAGGCGGCCTTCGGGGCCGTTGAAAATGACTTCAGGCATGATTTCTGGAAACCCCTTTTAAGACGATTGTTTTTGTTAAACCCATCCGGCAGCTTGGGAATAAAACAAAGGTTACTGCAAATTAGAAGCACTATAATCCTTAATTCTTGATCATTTTAGTCGGGCATCATATATTCCGGGTAAGTTCCGGCGGTGCGGAACAGGGGCGCTTTCTACCACGGCTATGGGCGTTCCTGCAAAGCCTAAACGCCTGTTTTATATAACCACTAATTTGGTGACGATAATGATGTTCGAGAGATTCCGGGAAAATATTGCTTCTTTCAAGGCCCGCGACCCCGCGGCCAAGGGGGCGCTTGAAATCGTGCTGTGCTATCCCGGCTTCCACGCATTGGTCTGTTACTATCTGACGCATTGGCTGTGGGGCCATAATATCCATTTGCTGGCACGGTTTATTTCGCACATCGCAAAAATACTGACGGGCATTGAAATTCACCCGGCAGCACAAATCGGACGGCGGTTTTTTATTGACCACGGTACTGGTGTTGTTATCGGTGAAACCGCGATTATCGGCGATGACGTGACGCTCTATCATGCGGTGACCCTGGGAGGCACGGCGCCGGCGGTCGATTCCGACAAACAAGTCGGCCAGAAACGTCACCCGACGCTGATGGACGGCGTTATTGTCGGTTCCGGCGCCCAGGTCTTGGGTCCGATTACCATCGGCGAAGGCGCGCGCGTCGGCGCCAATTCTGTGGTCACCAAGGATGTCCCCGCTGGGGTGACGGCAGTCGGCATCCCGGCCAAGGTCATCATGCCGCGCGACAAGAAAAAAGCGAAAGAATTCCAGCCCTACGGTACGCCTGCCGATGGCCCGGACCCCTTGCAACAGACGATCGACAGTCTGCGCGGGCAGGTATCGACCCTGATCGAACGGGTCGAGGAACTGGAAACCCAAATGGAACAGCCCCGGCAAAACCCATCATCCAAGCGGGGCGGGAATGCCGGATAGTTTTTTATCCAGCGGTCTGACAGAAACCAGGCCCGAAAAGGAGATGACACAGTGAAACTCAGCACAAAAGGACGATACGCGGTGATGGCCATGGTCGATATCGCCGCCCACACCGAAGGCAAGCCCATTGCCTTGGCCGATGTGGCCGAACGCCAGGAAATTTCGCTTTCCTATCTTGAGCAGTTGTTCGGCAAACTGCGACGCGGCGGTTTGGTGAAAAGTGTGCGTGGCCCCGGTGGTGGTTATTTGCTGGCCCACGGCGCGGATGATACCCGGATTTCGGATATCATTCTGGCCGTGGATGAACCGATCAAGACGACCCGTTGTACGCCGGGCTCACCGGTCGGGTGCAAAAGCAATAAATCGCGCTGCCTGACCCATGATTTGTGGCAGGAACTGGGCAACAAGATATTCCTTTACCTGAATTCCGTTTCCCTGGCCGACGTTTCGGAAAATCGTATCCTCGGCAGCAGTGGCAAAGTGCATCGCCGTGAAAACGACGCGCCTTTCGCCGCAGCGGAATAAGCCTGGGAGGAATAACAGGGCGGTCTTGAAGCGCTCCCTAGTATTTCCGGGATACAAGGTTTCGAATGAATACATCGGAT
>JAZFSL010000217.1:0-2724 GCA_036446135.1 Rhodospirillales bacterium
GGATCATACAGCGTGCCGATGGGAAGCAGCCTTTCGCCGAACAGCCGGTGGGAAAGCCCGAACGCGCCCAACATCAAAAACAGGTTGTTCTCGGCGATGCCCAGTTCCAGGTGCTGGCCGGCATCATCGGCGGACCATTTCTGTATTGACGCGACTTGCTGTTCTCGAAAGGTATCGGGCATTTCGTCGCGGGCAAAAATGCCGCGCCGGTTGACCCAGGGTCCCAGGTTAGTCGACTGCGTCACGTCCGGCGACGTGGTGACGATGCGATCAGCCAGCAACGAGTCCGAGCCGGCGATATCGTAGAGAATCTTGCCGAAGGCTTCCTGGGTGCTGATCGTCTCTTGCCCCGGCACGCTCAAGGTTTCCGGTATAGGCACCGGAGCAGCGCTTTTATTGCGGCCGCCATTGAGGGTATTGAAGGGAACGGCGTCGAGGAAACCTTGCAGGTCATCGGCAGACTTGCCCAGGCCTGAGAACTTGTCCCATTCCCGGCCTTCGTTGATGTCGTGGTCTTGTTGGAAGCCCCGCATCTGGTTTTCGTTCATGATGCCGGAATGATTGTCCTTGTGTCCGGCCAGCGGCAAGCCGTGACCCTTGATGGTATAGGCGATGAAACAGGCCGGCGTATCGTCGGTGATGGAGGCAAAGGCTTCGAGAATGGTTTCCAGACAATGACCGCCCAGATTGGTCATCAGGTCCTGCAATGCCGCATCGTCATAAGACTGAAGCAGGTTAGCGATGCCGTCCTCATTGCCGATATCGGCCATTAGTTGCTGACGCCAATGCTTGCCGCCCTGGAACGTCAGCGCCGAATAAAGGTCATTGGGGCAGTCTTTGATCCAGCGTTTCAGGGTTTTACCGCCGGGCCTGGCGAAGGCCTGCATCATCCGTTTGCCGTATTTTAATGTCACCACTGTCCAGCCGGTAGCGCGGAAGGTGCGGTCAATCCAGCGGAACATGCGGTCCGAGACGACTCCGTCAAGGCTTTGGCGGTTGTAGTCGATAATCCACCAGCAATTGCGAAGGTCGTGCTTGCGGCCTTCCAGCAAGGCTTCGTACATATTGCCTTCATCCATTTCTGCATCGCCGACAACGGCAATCATGCGGCCCGGCGTCTCGGCGGCGACGGTGTCGGAATGACAGCGCAGGTAATCCTGCATCAGCGATGCGAACACCGTCATTGCCGGGCCCAAGCCGACGGAACCGGTGGAAATATCAACGTCGTCGGTATCCTTGGTTCTGGACGGGTAGCTTTGCGCGCCACCAAGAGCACGAAAGTTTTGTAATTTATCCAATGATTGGTTGCCGAGCATATACTGGATAGCGTGGAAAACAGGGCTAGCGTGAGGTTTGACCGCGACCCGATCCTGCGGCCTTAGCGTATGAAAATACAACGCCGTCATCAGCGCCGTCACCGACGCCGACGATGCCTGATGGCCACCAACTTTCAAACCGTCAAGATGGTCGCGCAGGTAATTGGCGTTATGGATCATCCACGAGGCGAGCCACAGGACCTTTTTTTCCAGCTCCTGCAGATAAGGCAAAGCGTCCTGAAGATCGATTGTCTGCGGCGGGCCGGTGCTCTGTTCATCAAGCGGTGCCATGGCAATATTTTAGCCCGAAACGGTAGCGCAGGTACTTGCGAAAACAGCTTAATCATGACACTATTTAGCAATAATTATAACTTATATATGTTAGAAATAGAATTTAATGCCAAATAATTCCCTGGATGCGATAGACAGGAAAATTCTGGAAACGCTGCAAAACGACGCCCGCATCCGCAACGTGGAACTGGCGGAAAGAGTTGGCCTGTCGCCCAGCCCGTGCCTCAGGCGCGTCGGCATGCTGGAAAAAAAGGGCATTATCAAAGGCTACGCCACCCTGGTCGACGCCAAGGCCGCCGGTCTGCCGGTCAGCGTCTTTGTTAGCGTGACCTTGGAAAAACAAGTTAAAAAGGTACTCGGAACCTTCGAAAAAAAAATCAACGCCTGCCCCGAGGTAATGGAATGTTATCTGATGACCGGTGACGCCGATTACCTGCTGCGCGTGGTCACGTCGGACCTCGACGCCTATGAGCGATTCCTAATCGATCATTTGACGCGTATTCCCGGCGTCGCCTCGATCAAATCCTCTTTTGCCCTGAAACAGGTCGCCTACAAAACCGCCCTGCCGTTGGCGGCCCTGGAAAAAACCACGAAATCGTGAGATTGGTTTTATTTGCGAGGCGAACCTGAACCCTGCATACATTCACCATGGCCGGAAAATTTATCATCGGCAGAACATTTTGCGCAGGTGTGCTGATGGCGGCGCTGTCTGGCTTCATTTTCCTCAAAACTACGCTGGCGCCGAAGTCCGAACCCTAGCCTCACTGGCAGGCCCACAACCCGAAATCGGCGACATCCGCTTCCCGCCACTGGACGCGTTTGGCCTTGAGGGATAAGGGGACAGGAGAAAGGCAGGCGTTTTCCATCATGCAAGAAGCTACAATCCCATCGGTTCCTCTGCCAAATCACGATCATGTCAGAAGAACTGCCTAAAAAAGCTTCTCGCCGGGTTTGGCGGAGCGTAGGCTGAAGGCCGGGGTATGGGCCGGGAATAATGCGAAGAAAAAAGAGACGACCGCAGATAAAGAAGGCCAAGCCCGACGAGGAAAAGGCCTGGGCCGACTTCGTTTCCTGGTGCACGGGACGCGGGCTCAATGCGGTGCCGGCCAATCCCTGG
>JAZFSL010000218.1:0-5287 GCA_036446135.1 Rhodospirillales bacterium
GGTGGCATGCGCAAAACCGGCATAAAGGCTCCAGCGCTGCTTCTGCGCCGGGTTGAAGGCAACGCTGGAAGGTGAAGGTTCAGACGGGGACATAGGGATAAAGGTGCACGGCCATGACATAAACGACAACCCCCGACACGCCGACGTACATCCAAAGCGGCCAGGTCCAGCGGGCCCAGCGTTTATGGTCTTCAAAGCGTTCTTTCAGGGCTAGATAAACGGTGCGCGGTACCATGGGCACGAGGGCGATGGCGCCGATGACATGAACGATGAGAATGGTGAAATAAATCGGCCTGATGGCGCCAACACCTCCGAATTTGGCAAAACCGGAATTAGCTTTGTAGATCACGTAAAAGACCAGGAACAGGGCCGACAACACCAGGGCGGTAATCATCGACGCTCGGTGGCGCGCTTTGTCGCCGTCCCGGATAAAATAAAATCCTGTCGCCAGAGCGACCACGGAGGCAGCGTTCAGCCCGGCGATGATGTGGGGAAAATCTTGAATTTCCAACATTCAGGAAAACTTTATAATCACGGAGGCGTACATACCGATCGCAAAAGCCGCCAGAACCAGGGCGATAAGTTTTTTATTCATCAAAATTCTTTCGGAAAAATTATCAAAAACATCGAAGAGGGTGCTTCTTACCTCTTACTTAAATGAAGACACAATTGATTTGGGTCAAGGATAAACCATGATAAAAATGGTGGTTTATTGGCCTCAGTGGCGACAAAATGGATGAACGATAAAAGGGGGGCAGGGGTCGGAAAACAGCCATTTTCTATATATTCGAAAAATATATAATAACTTTTGAAAGCGGCCCTTGTTTGATCGGGGCGAGGGCGATAGAAGACGCGTACTCAAAATACATATAAGGTCGTTTTTTTTAAGAAACGGGGAATTATCATTCCCGGAAATTTTAGCATCATTGGAATGGGTCGAATGCTCAAATCAATTAGACTTCTCGCGCCGGCGTTTGTGCTGGCTGTGCTCTCTTTTACTGGAAACCCTGCCACCGCTGGCACGGGGCGCTCAGAACCTTGGCAGATGTGGTTTCAACCTGCTGCCTCGCCGGTCATGGAAAGAATCATTGATTTCCATAACCTTCTTTTTGTTTTCGAGGTGGCAATCGTGGTTCTCGTGCTGGTGATCATGGGGGTCATCATCATTCGCTTTAATTCCAAATCAAACCCGGTGCCGTCGAAGACGACGCATAATACGTTGCTCGAGGTTCTTTGGACCGGCATTCCGGTTCTGATTTTGATAGTCATCGCCATTCCGTCCCTGAAGCTGCTGTATTATGCCGACCGCACCCAGGATGCGGAATTGACCCTCAAGGTCACCGGTAACCAATGGTATTGGACTTACACCTATCCTGATAGCGACGACCTGGAATTTGACAGCATTATCATTCCCGATGAGGAACTGAAAAAAGGACAGCCCCGGTTGCTGAGCGTGGATAACGAGGTCGTGCTTCCGGCCAAGACCAACGTTCGTCTGCTGTTGACGTCGAACGACGTCATTCACAACTGGGCAGTGCCGTCCTTAGGCCTCAAATGGGACGCCTACCCGGGTCGTATCAACGAGACCTGGGTCAATATCAATGAGCCCGGCAATTATTACGGTATGTGTTCGGAGCTTTGCGGCGTCAATCACGGGTTCATGCCCATCCACATTAGGGCCGTAAGCAAGGCCGATTTTGCCAAGTGGGTGGCCGAAGCTAAAAAGGAATTCGCCAATACGGACGTCGATAAAACCGATGCCGTCCTTCTGGCCAAGGCAGACGCGCCCATTAACTAGGGCGCGGCGTCGGGAAGTTTTGAAAGGTTTTATGATGTCTAACGAAGCAGCGGCACACACAGGACACGATCACCACCCGACAGGATGGTGCCGGTGGCTTTATTCCACCAACCACAAAGACATCGGTACGATGTATCTCGTGCTTTCCATGGTCGGGGCCATTGTCGGCGGCTTGTTTTCGCTGCTGATCAGGATGGAATTGCAGGAACCCGGCATCCAGTTCATTTCCGACTTTCAGTTCTATAACGTGTTGGTCACGGGCCATGGGTTCATCATGGTATTTTTTGTCGTCATGCCGGCGATGATCGGCGGCTTCGGAAACTGGTTCGTGCCATTGATGATCGGCGCCCCGGATATGGCGTTCCCGCGCATGAACAACATCAGCTTCTGGCTGTTGGCCGCAGCCCTCGTGTTGCTGTTGGTGGCAGCCTTTACCGAAGGCGGGCCGGGTACCGGCTGGACTGTTTATCCGCCGTTGTCGAATGCGACTTACCAGCCTGGCGCCGGAGTAGATTTTGGTATTCTCAGCCTGCATCTGGCGGGCGCTTCATCTGTTTTAGGCGCTATCAACTTCATCACCACGATTTTCAACATGCGCGCCCCGGGCATGACCATGCACCGGATGCCGTTGTTTGTGTGGGCGATGTTGGTAACTGCGTTCTTGTTGCTGTTGGCGATCCCTGTTCTGGCAGGTGCGCTGACTATGCTGTTGACGGACCGTAACTTCGGCACGACGTTTTTTGATACCGCCGGCGGCGGCGATCCGATTCTGTGGCAGCATCTGTTCTGGTTCTTCGGCCACCCTGAAGTGTACATCATCATCATTCCTGCCTTTGGCATGATCAGCCAGATCGTCTCGACCTTCTCCAAGAAGCCGGTGTTCGGCTACCTGGGCATGGCCTATGCCATGGTTTCCATCGGCTTTGTCGGGTTCATCGTCTGGGCGCATCATATGTACATGGTCGGCCTCGACGTTGATACGCGGGCTTACTTCGTCACCGCGACGATGATCATTGCGGTGCCGACGGGGATCAAGATTTTCAGTTGGTTGGCGACCATGTGGGGCGGTTCCATCGATTTTCGCGCTCCCATGCTGTTCGCCTTCGGCTTTATCTGGCTGTTCGTGGTCGGCGGCGTGACCGGCGTCGTGCTGGCCAATGCCGGTGCTGACATCGCTTTCCACGACACCTATTTCGTGGTCGCCCATTTCCATTACGTCATGGCTATTGCCGCTGTCTTCGCCATGTTCGCGGGGTTCTATTACTGGATCGGTAAAATGTCCGGTTGTCAGTACCCGAAGGCCTTGGCCAGACTCCATTTCTGGACCTTCTTTATCGGCGTCAACGTGGCTTTCTTCCCGCAGCATTTCTCGGGTATGGCCGGCATGCCTAGGCGTATTCCCGACTATCCGGACGCCTATGCCGGGTGGAATTACGTTTCCTCTATAGGCTCCTACATTACGTTCGCATCGACGTTGCTGTTCTTTGTTGTCGTCTGGAAAACGTTAAAGTCAGGTGAAAAGGTTGACGGCAACCAATGGGGCGAAGGGGCGACGACGTTGGAATGGACTGTCGATAGTCCGGCGCCGTTCCACACCCACGAAGATTTGCCGGACATGAACACAGAGCCCGCCGAATAGGGCCCGCAAGAAAAAGTACGGAACCGAAGAATGAAAAAGCCTCGCCGGAAAAATGGTGTTACCGCCTTGTTGCTGTTCTCCCTTGTCGGGGGAATGGTCGTGCTGGCCTTTGCGTCGGTTCCTCTTTACAAGATTTTTTGTCAGGTTACGGGCTTTGCCGGAACGACTCAGACGGCCGTCGCCCCCCCGACAGTCGCCTCGGACAAGTTTATTACCGTCCGTTTAGACGCCAACACCATTCCGGCGCTGCCCTGGAAGTTCGCTCCCGCGCAGAAAGAAATCCGGGTCCGGGCCGGAAGCCCGGCGGTGGCGTATTATATTGCAGAAAACCTTTCGGCGCAGTCCATCACCGGCACATCGACTTACAACGTCACGCCTTATAAGGCGGCCGAGTATTTTGCCAAGACGGAATGTTTTTGTTTTACGGAACAGAAACTGGCGCCGGGCGAAACCGCGAAATTGGGCGTTGAATTCTTCGTCGATCCTGAAATTTTTAATAATCCCAACACCCGGGACGTAAAGACGATCACCTTATCTTACACCTTCTTCCGCGCCCCCGATGACGCGGTAGATAAACCCAAAAAGGCCAAGGCTCAGGCCCGGGCGTCGATCCGGGCGGCCAAGGGTCAACGAGCAGACGACAAAATTTAGCGGATTGCTAAGGGAGTTACGATCAATGGCAAGCGAGACGATAAAAAAACACCCCTATCACATGGTCAACCCCAGCCATTGGCCGGCGCTCGGCACCTTGGCGGCCCTGATCATGGTCTTTGGCGGTGTCTGGTACATGAAAGAAGGCCCGATCTATCTGTTTTTGGCCGGCGTCGCCCTTCTGGTCTACACGTCCTGCGGCTGGTGGCGTGATGTCGTGGCGGAATCGCTGAACGGCGTTGATCACACGGGTGTTGTCCGCAAGGGCCTTCGCATGGGCATGGTGTTTTTCATTGCCTCTGAAGTGATGTTCTTTTTCGCCTTCTTCTGGGCGTTTTTCCATTCATCCGTGCCGATGCTCAGTCTTGTTGCAGCTGAAACATGGCCGCCGGAAGGTATCGTGCCGCTGGAAACATGGTCGCTGCCATTTTTGAACACGTTGATTTTGTTGACTTCCGGCGTCACCGTGACTTATGCGCACCATAAGCTGCTGGCGGGCGATCACAAGGCGACGGCGAAGGGCTTGCTGGCGACGGTAATCCTGGGGCTGACCTTTACCGCCTTGCAGGCTTATGAATATGTCCACGCGACGTTCAAATTCACCGACGGCATTTATTCGTCGACGTTTTATCTGGCCACCGGCTTCCACGGCTTTCACGTCATCGTCGGGACCTGTTTTCTGATTGTTTGCTGGTTCCGCGCCCGGGCCGAGCACTTCACCCCGGAAGCCCACGTCGGTTTCGAGGCCGCCGCCTGGTACTGGCATTTCGTTGATGTGGTTTGGCTGTTCCTGTTCACCGTCGTTTACTGGTGGGGCGGGGCGTAATTCTGATCTTTTTCTCACGCTCCAGCAGCGCCCGCTTACGCTCAGGCCCCCACCTATAGCCGCTGATCTTGCCAGTTCCCCTGACCACCCGGTGGCAGGGAATGACGACCGCAATGCGGTTGGCGGCACAAGCGCCGGCGACGGCGCGGGCGGCAGTGGGTTGGCCGATCATTTGAGCGAGCTCGGCGTAGCTGGCGGTGCGCCCTGTCGGGATTTTCCTCAACGCCTGCCAGACACGTTCTTGAAAGGCCGTGCCGCGAATGTCCAAAGACAGGCCGGCATTGTCACCCGGCGTATCAATTAGCGAAACCACCCGGGTCACCTGACCAGCTAAGGCAGTACCGGAGTCTTCCAAGTTGGCGTTCGGGAAACG
>JAZFSL010000219.1:0-9477 GCA_036446135.1 Rhodospirillales bacterium
GACAAGACGCTTGCCAGTCTTTACAAAAGGTCCAGCCATGTCATCCGAATCCCGACCGCTTTCTCCGCATCTTCAGGTATACCGCCCGCAGATCACATCGATGCTGTCGATCCTGCACCGGATCACCGGCGTCGGGCTATGGGCCGGGGCCCTGTTGATGACCTACTGGATCGCGTCGGCCACCTACGGGCCTGAGGCCTTCGCCCAGGCGCAATCGGTCCTGGGCTCATGGTTCGGACGACTGGTGCTGCTGGGATTGACCGGGGCGCTGTATTATCACCTCGGCAACGGTATCCGTCATTTGGCCTGGGATATCGGCTGGGGCTACGAAATGAAGACGCTAAACATAACCGGCTTGATGTTGATCGCGTTTACGATCGTGATGACGTTGCTCACCTTTGTTGCCGGCTATTGGGTCGCGGGGGCCTTTTGATGGAAATGCGATCTCCCTTGGGCCGCGTCCGCGGCCTCGGCACCACCAAGGAAGGTGGCACCGGTCACTGGTGGGCCGAACGGATGACCGCCATCGCTCTGGTGCCGTTGACGATCTGGTTCGTGATCTCGGCTATTTCCATGGTTGGCGCCGATCACGCCACCTTCAAAGATTGGGTCGGCGCGCACGGCAACCCGGTGCTTCTGATCTTGCTGGCCATTGCCGTTTATCATCACGGGCAATTAGCCTTGCAGGTCATCATTGAGGATTACATCCATCACGAAGTGGTTCACTTCACGGCGCTGATCGGCGTCAAGATGGTAGCTTTTTTCCTCGCCGTTTACACGATTTTCGCCGTTGTCCGGCTGACTTTAGGAACCTGACGCCCCATGCCTGAAGCTTATCCGATCACCGAGCACAAATATGATGTCATTGTCGTCGGCGCCGGCGGCGCCGGCCTTCGCGCGACCATGGGGCTGGCGACGGCGGGCCTGAAAACAGCCTGCATCTCCAAGGTATTCCCGACCCGGTCCCACACTGTCGCCGCGCAAGGGGGGATTAGCGCTTCTCTCGGCAACATGGCCGAGGATAACTGGCGTTGGCATATGTATGACACGGTCAAAGGCTCTGACTGGCTCGGCGATCAGGACGCTATTGAATATATGTGCCGCGAAGCGGTGCCGGCAGTCTACGAACTGGAAAATTTCGGCGTTCCCTTTTCGCGCACCGCAGAAGGCAAGATTTACCAGCGGCCCTTCGGCGGGCATATGCGCAATTACGGCGAGGCCCCCGTGCAGCGCGCCTGTGCCGCCGCCGACCGGACCGGCCACGCCATACTGCACACGCTGTATCAGCAAAGCCTAAAGAATAACGCCGAGTTCTTTATCGAATATTTTGCCATTGACCTGATCATGGGCGAAGACGGGGCGTGTCAGGGAGTTATCGCGTGGAACCTAGACGATGGCTCCATTCACCGTTTCCACGCCCATCTGGTGGTGCTGGCGACGGGCGGCTACGGGCGCTCTTATTTTTCCTGCACCTCGGCGCACACGTGTACCGGCGACGGCAACGGAATGATCGCGCGCGCCGGCCTTCCCCTGCAGGATCACGAATTCGTTCAGTTCCACCCGACCGGCATTTACGGCTCGGGCTGCCTGATTACCGAGGGTGCGCGCGGTGAAGGCGGCTATTTGACCAATTCCGAAGGTGAGCGTTTCATGGAACGCTATGCGCCGACGGCAAAGGATTTGGCCAGCCGCGATGTCGTCAGCCGTTCCATGACCGTTGAAATCCGCGAAGGCCGCGGCATCGGCGCAGACAAAGACCACATCAATCTGCACCTCGAACACCTGGGTATTGATCTGTTGACCGAACGCCTGCCGGGAATTACGGAATCGGCGATGATTTTTTCCGGCGTCGACGCCTCGAAGGAGCCGATCCCGGTGCTGCCGACCGTGCATTATAATATGGGCGGCATCCCGACCAATTATCACGGACAAGTTCTGCGCCCAACAGACGCCGACCCGGACGCCCTCGCGCCGGGACTGATGGCAATCGGCGAATGTGCATCCGCATCCGTTCACGGCGCCAACAGGTTGGGCACCAATTCGCTCTTGGACCTTGTCGTCTTCGGCCGCGCTGCAGCAATCAAGGCCGCCGAACTGGTGCAGCCGGGAACGACGCTTAAACCGCTGGCCGCCGACAGCGCCGATTACGCCATCGACCGCCTTGACCGATTACGCAATGCCGATGGCAGCACGCGGACGAGCGAAATTCGCCTCGCCATGCAACGCGCCATGCAGGACAACGCCGCCGTCTTCAGAACGTCTGAGGTATTGGCGGAAGGGGTTGCTAAAATTGATGCGGTCGTCGCCAGTTTGCCCGATATTGGCGTTTC
The DNA here is from genome assembly GCA_036446135.1 of Rhodospirillales bacterium. Lineage (GTDB taxonomy): Bacteria > Pseudomonadota > Alphaproteobacteria > Rhodospirillales > Casp-alpha2 > Casp-alpha2. Next base: position 2,331 of record JAZFSL010000219.1, read on the forward strand.
GGACCGCTCCATGATCTGGAACTCGGACCTGGTGGAATCACTTGAACTGGAAAACCTGCTGGCCTGTTCGCTGGCGACCATGCATTCGGCCGACGCCCGCAAAGAAAGCCGCGGTGCCCACGCTCATGAAGATTTCCCCGACCGCGACGATGAAATCTGGATGAAACACACGCTTGCCTGGGTCGGCGACGACAACTCGGTCAAGCTGACCTATCGCCCTGTCCACACTTGGACCTTGACCGACGAGGTCGACTACATCGTACCAAAAGCCAGGGTGTACTGATCATGGTCGAATTTATGCTGCCGGCCAATTCCAAAATCACCAAGGGCAAGACCGTCCCGGCGCCTGAGGGTGCGACCCGGATCAAGAAATTCAAGGTCTATCGTTACGACCCCGACAGCGGCGAAAACCCCCGTTGGGATACGTTCGAAGTCGATCTCGACACCTGCGGGCCGATGGTTTTGGACGCGCTGATCAAGATCAAGGACGAAATGGATTCGACCCTGACCTTCCGCCGGTCGTGCCGCGAAGGGGTGTGCGGGTCGTGCGCCTTTAACATCGGCGATAAAATCGGCGGCACCAATACGCTGGCCTGCACCAAGCCCATCGACGAGATCAAAGGCGACGTCACCATATCCCCCCTGCCCCACATGCCGGTGATCAAGGATCTGGTCGCCGACCTCAGCGTGCCGTATGCCCAGTACACGTCGATCGAGCCGTGGTTGCAGGCCGACACCCCGCCGCCGCCCGGCGAACGCCTGCAAAGCCTCGAGGAAAGAGCCAAGCTGGACGGTATGTGGGAATGCATCTTGTGCTTCTGCTGCCAGACCAGCTGCCCGAGCTATTGGTGGAACGGCGACCGGTATCTGGGCCCGGCCATTTTATTGCAGGCCTACCGCTGGATTGTCGACAGCAGGGACGAAGCCACGGGCAAGCGGCTGGATAATCTTGACGATCCGTTTAAGCTGTTCCGGTGTCACACGATTATGAATTGCACCAATACGTGCCCCAAGGGCCTCAACCCCGGCAAGGTCATCGGCGACATCAAGATCGCGCTGATGAAGCGCCGCTAATCCTTCCCGGCCAACTCAAGCCAGATCGATATCGCCTTCGATGTCGGCGCTGACGCCGAGGCTGTCGATGGTCAGCTTGACTTTGGCCTTGACCGTTTCCTCGCCTTTCAGGGTTCCGTCTTCAAGGGCCTGGCGCACGGCGGTCTCAATCTCGCGCTGTGACGTGACGCCGACGTTTTTCAGGAACTTCCTGATCTGCATGTTAAAAATTTCTTCGTCCATTGTTCCCTCCCGAATTGGTTTAAAAATATCCTGCCCATGATATAAGACCTTCCTCCCCGTCCGACAATGGAGAACGGAAAATGTACCGGCCCCGGCATTACGACATTGAAGACCCGGAAACGCTCGCGACCTTCATGCGCGAACAGAGTTTCGCGCTGCTGGTGACGACGGTCAACGGCGCCCCCTTTGCCACCCATCTGCCGTTGTTGCTGGATTCCCATAGCGGCGGAGAACACGGCCGCCTGCTCGGGCATGTCGCCAAAGGCAACCCGCATTGGCAGTCTTTCGACGGTGAAACCGAAGCGCTGGCGGTTTTCTCGGGCCCGCACGCCTATATCTCGCCCACCTGGTATGCGTCAGAGAACGTGGTGCCGACCTGGAACTATGTCACCGTTCATGCCTACGGCAGGCCGGTGGTGATTGACGACCCTGAAAAGGTACGTGAAGGACAGGCGCGCCTCGTCGAAGCTTATGAAAGCGATGCCACCGGCAACTGGTCCTTGGACGATATGTCCGACGATTATGCCAGCACGATGCTCAAAGCCATCGTCTCTTTCGAAATGCCCATCGACCGGGTTGAAGGTAAATTCAAGCTCAACCAGAAAAAATCCGCCGCCGACCTGGAAGCGGCGGTGAAAGGACTTAGGGAAACCGGCGATGAAGAGGCCATTGAGGTGGCGCGGCTGATGGCTGAATACTATCCCGCCGACTAGCCCGACCTTATTTCTCCCAGTCGCGGCGGTTAATGGGATATTCCCCCGTCCCGCCGATGAGGGGCTGGCCCAACATCCGGTGCAGGTGAAGATCGCTCGGATCCCGGAACAGATCGATGCCGATGGTCATATCCTGATGGCCCTGTTCCGGCTGGTCCAGGTAGGTTCCGAACAAACGGTCCCACCACGGCAGGTTAAAGCCGAAGTTGGAATTTGTTTCATGCGGCAGCACCGAATGATGCACCCGGTGCATGTCGGGCGTCACCACCAACAATCTCAGCACCCGGTCCAGCCCCAGCGGCAACGCGATGTTTGAATGATTGAACATGGCGGTCGCGTTCAACAATACCTCGAAAATCAGCACCGCCACCGGGGCCGCGCCGATCAACACAATCACCGCCATTTTGATGGCGATGGACAGGACGATTTCCACGGGATGAAAGCGCGCCCCGGTGGTGACGTCAAAATCCAGGTCCGCATGGTGCAGCCGGTGCAGCCGCCATAACATCGGCACCGCATGCACCATGACGTGTTGCAGGTAAATAGCAAAATCGAGAATGACCACGGCGGCCACCGTCGCCACCCAGGGGTCAAGTTCGATAACATTGAAAACGCCCCAGCCCTTCTCGGCGGCGACGATCGCCACCGCCACCGGCGCCAGGGGAAAGATGATGCGCGCCACCACCGAATTCAGCACCACAATGCCGAGATTAGCGTACCAGCGCACGGCCTTAGATTGCCTGAGCTTGCGCCTTGGCGCCAGCAATTCCCACACCGCCATAACCGCAAAAATGCCGCCAAAAAAACCCAGGCGGATGGCGATTTCGTTATTTAAAAGCGTTTCCATAATTTTTCTTTGCCTTTCCCGACAATCGAATATGGGGTTACTCTTGCCGGTGCTATTTCGTATAAGGCCACAGTATTATGAACCTACATCAGTTATTGACGCATCGGGACGAAGAAAGTTCCCCAATTCGGGTTGCCCTGATCGGCGCCGGCAAATTCGGCTCGATGTTTTTGTCGCAAGCCCGCCATACACCGGGCATGCATATTCTGGGCGTCGCCGATTTATCGCCGGACCGCGCCAAGGCCGCCATGCACGCCACTGGATGGCCGATAGAACAATGCAGCGCCACCTCGCCGGCCAAGGCGCTGGCCACCGGCGGCACGTTCGTGACGGACGACGCCAACCTGTTGATTAATGCCGGCGGCCTTGATGTGGTGATCGAGGCGACCGGGGTTCCCGAAGCCGGCGTTCGCCATGCGCTCGCCTGCATCGAGCGGGGGCGGCACATCATCATGGTCAATGTCGAAGCCGACGTGCTGGTCGGGCCGTTGCTGGCTGAACGCGCAGCCCAGGCAGGAATTGTTTATTCCATGGCCTACGGCGACCAGCCGGCGCTGATTTGCGAACAGGTGGACTGGGCCAGGTCAGCCGGGTTCAAGGTCGTATCCGCAGGCAAGGGCACGCTTTATATGCCGGAATTTCATGCCTCGACGCCGGAAACGGTTTGGGGGCATTACGGCCTGACCCCGGAACGGGCGGAAAAAAGCGGCCTTAACCCGAAGATGTTCAATTCCTTTCTCGACGGCACCAAATCAGGCATCGAGATGGCCGCCGTCGCCAACGCCACCGGGCTGACCCCGGCGCCGGGGGGGCTGACCTTTCCGGCCTGCTCGGTGGAAAAAATCGCGTCCACGCTTATTCCCGAAACCGACGGCGGCAAGTTGCACCACAAGGGCCAGGTCGAGGTTATTTCCAGCCGCAAGCGTAACGGCAAAGACCTTGAAAACGACCTTCGCTGGGGTGTTTATGTGACCTTCGAAGCACCCAGCGATTATGTGGAACGATGCTTTTCCGATTACGGCCTGATCACGGACCCGAGCGGCAAATATTCGGCCCTATGGCGGCCCTATCATCTGATCGGGCTGGAACTCGGCATCAGCGTCGCCATGGCCGCCCTTAAGGGCGAAGCCACGGGGACCGCACAGGGCTTCGCCGGCGATGTAGTGGCCACCGCCAAACGAAAACTGGACAAAGGCGAAGTGCTCGACGGCGAGGGCGGCTTTACGGTCTGGGGACGGTTAATGGTCGCCGCCGATTCACTTGCCATCGGCGCCGTGCCGATCGGACTGGCGCACGGACTTACCTTGAAAAACGCCATCACCGAAGGCTCCGTCATTCAATGGTCGGATGTTACGATACCGGACAATATGGATTCCATGGCCCTCGATTTGCGCCGTGAAATGGAAGCCCGGCTGACGCCTTAGGCCATGGACCGAACCCCCGCCCCCGCGCTTGAGCCACTGGAGGCCTACCAGACTTTGCTCGATGCGGGCGAAATCAAGTCGGACCCGGCCCAGCAGGCGGCTATGGAACGCTTGCAAACGCTGCACGGCAGGCTCGGCGAATATGCCCAACAGGTCGGCAAAAAAAGCTGGAAGACCCGCCTTAAGCTCGGCCGCAACAAGAAACCGGTCCCCCGGGGGGTATACATGTGGGGCGGCGTCGGGCGCGGCAAATCCATGCTCATGGACCTGTTTTTTGGCACTACCACCATCGAGAATCGCCAGCGTGTCCACTTTCACGCCTTCATGCAGGAAGTTCACAATCGCCTGCATAGCTTCCGCGACGCGGTGAAGGCGGGACAGGTGGACGAAAAATCCGACCCCCTGGTGGCGCTCGCCCGGGTCATCACCGATCAGGCATGGTTGTTGTGCTTCGATGAGTTTCACATCACCGACATTGCCGACGCCATGATCCTGGGGCGGTTGTTCGAGGCCCTGTTCGATGCCGGTGTGGTCGTCGTCGCGACATCCAACCGGCGCCCCCAGGGTCTCTACAAGGACGGCCTGCAACGCGATCAGTTCCTGCCGTTCATCGACATGATCGAAAACAAACTCGACGTCCTGGAACTGGATTCCGGCATCGATTACCGGCTCGATCGGTTAAAAAATATGGAAACCTTCCTGACCCCCGCCGATAGCGCCGCCGACGAAAAAATGGATGCCGACTTCCACGACCTTTCCATCGGTGGCCACCCCAGGCCCGTGACCGTTCACGTCCAGGGCCGGAAAATCACCATTCCCAAGGAAGCCGAGGGCGTCGCCATGGCCGATTTTGCAGACCTTTGCGAAGAAAACCTGGGCCCGGCCGACTACCTTGTCATTGCCGCAAATTTTCACACCTTGATATTGCGCCACATCCCCAAACTGGGACCGGATAACCGCAATGCGGCGAAGCGCTTCACCACCTTGATCGACGCGCTCTACGAAGCCAGGGTCAACTTCATCTGTTCGGCCGATGTCCCGGCCACGGAGCTTTACACCGAAGGCGACGGAGCCTTCGAATTCGAGCGCACCGTGTCACGCCTGATGGAGATGCAATCGGCTGATTACATGGCCCAACCGCATGACTGTTGACCGGTTTAGGAACACCTGATAGCAGTATTAATACTTGGACTTTGCGAAACGCAGTTTGCTACCCTATATAATCCACAGTTGATGGTTTACGTTATTTGGGCCGATTTTGTGCCAAAGGCAAAACAGCAAGAATATCTCAATTCTTAGGAGAAATGCCTTGAGCGATACCGTCACCAGGCCGGACGGCCAAGCCATGAAATTACAGGACCTTGATCCCAGGCTAGACCCCTGGGCCGAGATCGAACACCTGCGACGTGACAAAAACGCCATCATCCTGGCCCACTACTATCAAGATGGGGAAATTCAGGACATCGCCGACTTTGTCGGTGACAGCCTGGATTTATCGCGTAAGGCCGCCGCTACGGATGCCGACATGATCGTTTTCTGCGGCGTGCGCTTCATGGCCGAAGTGGCAAAAATTCTCAGCCCGGAAAAAACCGTGGTGCTTCCCGATGCGGATGCCGGCTGTTCCCTGGAAGAAGCCTGCCAGCCCGACGACTTCGCCCGCTTCAGGGCCAAACACCCAGACCATCTGGCAATTACCTACATTAATTGCTCGGCCGCCGTGAAGGCCCAATCCGACATCATCGTGACCTCGTCGAATGCCGAATACATCATCAACCAGTTACCCAAGAAGCAACCGATCCTGTTCGCGCCGGACCGTCATCTCGGCGCCTATCTGGCGCGCAAAACCAACCGCGATATGCTGTTGTGGGAAGGCACCTGCATCGTCCATGACCAGTTTTCCGAACACGAGATGGTAAAGCTCAAGGCCCAGAACCCGGGCGCCCCCATTGCCGCCCATCCGGAATGCCATGACGGCATTCTCTCGCATGCCGACCATATCGGTTCGACCAAGGGGATTTTGGATTTTGTCCTTGGCTCTCCGGCCAACGAATTCATCATCGCCACCGAACGCCACCTCATTCATCAGATGGAAAAAGCCGCCCCGGGCAAGACGTTCTATGCTGCCCCCGGATCCGACGGCAGTTGCAATTGCGCCGATTGCCCGTTCATGGAAATGAACACCCTGGAAAAGGTCTATTTGGCCATACTCAACAGTGCGCCCCGCATTGAAATCTCCGAAGACCTCAGGCTCCGCGCCCTCAAGCCGCTTGAAAAAATGCTCGATATGTCGCCCCCGGCGAGCGCGGTGACGCAAGCGGCAGAATAATCCCTATGCCTTCCCGATCAATAGATGCAGCGGTAATAAAAGCCGCAGTCGATACCGCCTTGGCCGAAGACTTAGGCCTTGGCGATTTGACGACCAAAGCTGTCATTCCCGCCGGCACCCGCCTGAAGTTGATCATGGTCAGCCGCCAGGACATCATCGTCGCCGGCATGCCCGTGGCACTGGAAGCATTCCACCGTCTGGCCCCCGAAGCTGATATTTCTACCGAGGTCAGAGACGGTGATTTTATAAAGGGCGGTACCGTCATGGCCCATCTGCAAGGCCCAGCGGCGGGGTTGCTGTCGGCGGAACGAACGGCGTTGAATTTCCTACAAACGCTGTCCGGCATCGCGACGCTGACCCGCGCTTATGTCGAGCGCATTGACACCACCGGGGCGGTTCTGCTGGATACGCGAAAAACCATCCCGGGGCTTAGGGTTTTAAGCAAATACGCTACCTATATGGGCGGCGCCACCAACCACCGTATGCGCCTCGATGACGGGGTGTTGATCAAAGACAACCACATCGCCGTCGCCGGTTCCGC
>JAZFSL010000220.1:0-2822 GCA_036446135.1 Rhodospirillales bacterium
CAGCGATATCGAACGCGGTGCCGTGATCCGGCGACGTTCTGACGAACGGCAGCCCGAGCGTCACGTTGACGGCGGTTTCAAAAGCGATAGCTTTGATCGGGATTAACGCCTGGTCGTGATACATGCACAGTGCTGCGTCATAGCTTTCCCTGGCCCGGTTCGTAAACAGGGTATCGGGCGCTACCGGCCCGAAGGCATCGATGCCGACTTCGCGCAACGCTTCGATGGCCGGGGCGATGATTTCCGTCTCCTCGGACCCCATGGCGCTGTTTTCGCCGGCATGGGGGTTTAGCCCGGCGACGGCGAGTCGCGGCTTGGTGATGGCAAAATCATTTTTAAGGGCGTTAGCGGTAATCAACCCGGCCTGGGTAATGATGCCCGTATTCAGGCCAGCAATGGCGCTGGACAGGGAAAGATGGACCGTGACCGGGATAACCCGCAATTCATCGCACGCCAACATCATGACGGGCGGCGTATCCATACCGGCCAGGGCGCCGAGGTATTCCGTATGCCCGGGAAAGTCAAAACCGGCGTCATACAGCGTGCTTTTGTGTATCGGGTTGGTGACCATGGCGCCGGCCTCGCCCGAGGCAACAAGCCGCACCGCCGTTTCAATAGAGGTGCTGACGGCGCTGGCGTTTTCCGGGTCCGGCGTTCCCGGCATCGGTTCTTTGGGCAGATCTATCTTCAACACCGGAAGGCCATCGGCAAAGATGTTAGCGACGTTTTCTAGGCTGTCGATTTCCCGGACAGGGATATCCATGCCCAAAAGTTCCGCCGATTTTTCTAGCCGCCGGGGGTCGTCGATGGCGAAAAAAGGTGTCCTCCCAAGGTGACGCTGCGACCAAGCTTTCAGTGTAATTTCTCCACCAATGCCGGCAGGCTCACCCATCGTTAGGGCCAAGGGAGCGATATTCATAAGCGGATATCGATAAAAGCGGAGCGGCGTAAATCCAGCAAGTATTGCCTGGCGGAGAGGCTAAGCCGTTCCCCGATAAGGCGGTCGGCGATACGTTCGCGCTGGGCTTCCAGGCTTAATTCCGTTTTTTTTGGCTCGGTGCGTTTGCAGACCATGAGAATGGTGACGCCGTTGACGGTTCTCAGCGGTTGGCTGGCTATTAGAACCGGCAGGCCGCGAACAATATTTCTCTGTTGAGTGGCCAGAGCGCTGATTTTTATGTCGCCAAGATTGCCGGAAAGTTCCGGGCTGATGTCTTTACCAATCGCGTCGAGTTCCTGACAGTTGTTGGCTTTTTGGCCAAATCTCTTGGCGTTTTCCATGGTGGTGGCAATTTCTGTCGGGGTGGCGGTTTTGTCTAGCGTAAGGAATAACTGTTGCAGGTTGACGACGGGCGAATCCTCAAAACCGCCGGATAAGCCCCTGGCCGTGCGCAGGCTTTCGAGGAACAGGATGTAAAATCCGTCAAGTGTGCGAATGGGCTGGGAAATTTGTCCGGGGCTTAGTTGCGGAAGCGCTTTGTCCAGATTGCCGCCCAATTGACCGACCCGGTTCCAGCCAAGCTGGCCGCCTTTTTCCGCCGTCGGGCTTTTCGAAAAATTTCGCGCCAGGGCACGAAAGTTTTGCAAGGATTGAGATTGCCTGACAAGGCGGGTTGCCAAGGCGAAAACCCTAGCTTCGGCTTCGGGTTTATCGACGGGAAGAAAAATTTCCGAAACCAGAAATTCCGACTGGCCCTTATTTTTTCTTATTTCAGAGAGAACCTCGTCAATTTCTTCGTCACTGATCTGAGTGGTTCTGCCGAAGCGGCCGTTAATCAGTTTTCTCCAGCCGATATCGGTTTCAATCTGCTTGAGCAGGGTTACCTTTTTGACTCCTCTACCGGATAGAGCATCGTCGAGCCCCCCTTTTTTCATGCCGTTTCTATTTTCAAGCCGTATGAGGGCGCGTTCGATCTCGGATACTCTTACCTGGATATTCAAGCGCGAGGCTTCCTGGCGCTTCAATCCATCGTCGATCAGGGTTCTTAAGACCTGCGGGGCAAAACGTTTTCGGGTGTCGGGGGTATCGGGTAGGCCGGAAAACATGATGACCATGTTGAGACGCATATTCAGGTCATAGACGGAAATCATCTCATCATTAACGATCGCAGCAATCCTGAGAGAATCCTGGGCCCCGGCGCTATTCGCGACAAGGCAAAAAATCATCAGCAACGTGCGAAAAATGAACCGTTTCACGGTTATTCCCCAGACTTTGATGAAATAGTACCTGTCGTAAATTCACCCAAATTTTTGAGGGTGAGGTTAAGCGTCACCTTATCTTCCGGTTCAAGATCCCGGTCACTAAAGAATGCTCTAGTAGCCACGGCAGAGACAGTAACGCATTCGTTATGGTAGGTTAATGTGCTGGCGATCGTCCGCGTTTCTCCTGCCTCCAAATCCGTAATTCCTGACAGAGAAAGACGCCAATTCTTATTAAACAGGGTAGAAGAAGCAGAATAATTAATTTCTTCACGACCGGAAAATTCGCTGTCTTCTTGGGTTTCTATGAAGACGTAATTGGCTCCCACCGTTATGGGTGTGTAAGGCACGCTCGCATTAAAAGCCAATTCGTTTCTCCGTGGGGAAAGGGTGTCCTTGGCAAACCGGGTCCGGTACAGCAGGTTTAAATGAGATCCGGGGGATATATGTGCCCTGGCGACGATGTCGGAAAATTTTTCTTCCAGCCCTGATCCAATAGCGAAACTTTTAGTGTCAGATTTTGGACGCCAGGATTGACCTATAAAAAACGAAGATTTCCCCCCGCCTTGGCCGTAGACACCCCATTTAAGACCGTAACTGATGCGTGGCCCGCCTTCGACCTT
>JAZFSL010000221.1:0-4136 GCA_036446135.1 Rhodospirillales bacterium
TGGTTGTTGTGAATCCAGCGAAGAAATTCCCTGATTTCAGCCGCTTCTTCCGCATACGCCCCCTTCGGCGCGACCTCAAGCTCATTGATGACGCTTGACATCAAATCGCGCATGGCGCTCCAGTCCTGCACGGCGGCCCGGACATCGCCCAGGACGTTTTTCAGGTTGGACACTATTTCCTTGAGCCGGGCGCCGGATTGGTGCGTCACCTGCAGGTGCATGAACGATTCGTTGAACGCGCCTTTCTGAGATTGGCCGGCGTCGATAACATCCAGCAACTTGCCGGATCGGTCGCGCGCCACCATGAGAACCGGGTGGATCACCAGGTGGACCGTCAAATGGCAGCGATTCAACTCGGCGGTGACGGAATCAACCAGGAACGGCATGTCATCGGTAACGATTTCGATAATCGTGCGCGAGGACTGCCAGCCATCTTTTTTAGGGTCCGGGTTGAATGCCCGGATATCGGGTCTGCCACGCTTGCGGGTCTGACCCTGCTTCCAATGGCCGTGCGCCAACCCGAACAACGCCGTCGCCGTGCTGTCAAGGATGTCCTGCGGCGGAACATTGGCGTAATAGGCCTCTAAAAACCGCTGGAACCGGCTCTGGACATTTTTGCCCAACCGCTTGCGGCCTTCGGACGCGGCTTTTCTTATCAGGTGTTTTTTCCGTCGCTCGGCGTCGCTTGACACTTTTTCCTCCCAAGCGGCTTTCCACTTCTAGACTATATCGAAAAGGCTATATCGTTATTCAATTTTTTCAATAGTTTCGCGTATTTTTTAATTTTTTAAACACTTCGCCCGTGGGCAAACCAGGACGAAGCCGCTAGACTGTTCTCAACCTAGAGGAGGTTTAAATGTCGGCCAAGGACAATGCGGTTACCGCCGATGAGGCGGTCGGGGCGTCCGGCTCCATCGGACTTTTCGACCGACTGCCGGAATGGGTGGTGGATACGCTTTCCGCCGAACAGAAAAAAGCCATTCATCAGGCGATCGGGGACTCGTTGTGGACCGCGTCGCCCGTCAATATTCGCTTTACCGTGCCGTTTTTCGGCAAAAAATATTACGTCACCATCGTCGGTGGCGGTGAAAGGCGCGGCCCGGAACGTCAGATTAAGGATCGCAACAAATATCCGCTACGCACCGTCGCCAATGTTTTTTTCTTTATCGGCCTGGTGACGTTATTCTACCTGCTGGCGTTGTTCGTCCTCGCCCTGCAATCAGCCATTATCGAGTTTTAGGGGCAAAAACCCCCGTTTGACCCCGGTCAAGGCGGTCTGGGTGGGAGGGTGTTTACGCTTGGCCTGCACGTTGCAAAAACGGGAGGCTTGATATGACAACCGGCGGAATACTTTTTTTAGCCCTTTTTATTGGCTTGGCCACGGTGTTGATGGGGCTGTTGGCGTGGGCCGATAAGCGCACGCACGAGAAATAACCCCCCCCGGGGAACCCCAGGAGGGCCAAGCATCTCCAGCCCAGGCGCTGTCTTGCAATCATTTCCAGCCTGATTAAGACGTGGTAATAACGGGGAAACTTGTTATGTGCTAAATTCGCCCTGGCTGGTTGGCGCCTGGACGCCCTCTAATTGTCTTTGTCTTCGCGAGCATCGGTCTGAAAGGCAAAATTTCTGATGAACAAGGAAATGGACGGCGTCGCCATTGCGCCACCGGACGCCGATGCCTCTCCAACGGTCCCCAATAAAAAACCGGGCGGGCTGTTGGCGTTGGCCGCGTTCGCCGGAAATGCCTTTATCAGCCGCCGCTCGCCTATCAGCCTGGTGCATTTCGTCACTGAAAAGTGCAACGCCCGATGTGCGCACTGTTTCATTGATTTCGACAACCAGCCTCGCCGCGAAGGCGCCCTGAGTCTTGAAGAGATTCAGAGCCTGACAAAAAAATTGGGCGCAAACTTGGCCAATGTCTATTTGACCGGCGGCGAGCCGTTCTTGCGAAAAGACATGGCCGGTATCGTCGAGGCCTATGCATGCAACGCCGGGGTTAAATCGTTCAATATCACGTCCAACGGTTTTTACACCGAGCGAACCGAACAATTTGTAAAGGACATACTGGCCCGCGATATCCCGGCCCAGGTGTTTATCGCTTTTTCCATCGACGACATCGAACAAGCCCACGATGAAAACCGCAAAGTGCCGGGCCTGTTCGAAAAAACCATCGCCACCTACAACATGGTTCGAAACGCCGGGGCCAAAAATATTCATCCCAACATCAGCCTCACTGTCACCCCCGCCAACTGTGACCGGATAGAAAAGATCTACCGGCACCTGCGCGACACGTTGGGCATTCGGTCAGTCACCGCCATCGCCATGCGCGACGAAGGCATTCAGAAAATCAGTCGGGACAACCGCAACAATATATGGCGGGGCTATGAAAAACTGACCGCGCTTATCGAATCCGACCGCCGCGGGCCATCGGGCGGGGGATACAAGAAAAGCCTGCTTGGGCATTTCTTTAATGCCAAAAGTCTGGTCTGGTATCCGATCCAGCGGAAGATTTTTTTGCGGCCCCATTATGTGGCGCCGTGCCGGGCCGGTGCACTTTTCGGCACCATCAAGGCCAACGGGGATGTCTTTCCCTGTGAAATTCTGGAAGACAGAAAATTGGGTAACCTCAGGGATTACAATTATGACTTTATGGGTCTGTGGAATGATGCCGCCGCCGCCGAGGCGCGGGACTTTATTATAGACAGCAAATGCCATTGCAGTTTTGAATGCGCCTGGGCGACCAATATTGTTTCCAACCCCAAATACCTGCCGGCGCTGGTAAGCGGCACCATCCGCAGCGCCCTTAAATCGGGTAGCCATGACTGAGGCCCCAGGGGATATTGTCGTCGGAATCGTTGTTCCGTTCACATCCTGGAATCCCTTGGTCGAAGAATGCGTCCGTGGATGCCTGGACCTCGACTACGGCAACTTCAAACTCGCCTTAATGCCCAACGAGGGCGAGGCTCTTCCTGCCTGGGTATCTGAAGACCCCCGGATCATCGTCGCCCCGACGCCGGTTCATGGCATATCGTTCAAAAGGAACACCGGCTTTCGGGTTGTTGGCGATGTTGCCTGCTATGCGCTGATCGATTCCGATGCCCGGCCCGAGCCGCAATGGCTGACCAATGCCCTGAAAATCTTCGAAAAAGATCCCGGCATTTCCATTGTCACCGGCCCCAATATTTCGCCGGACTACCAATCACCGTTGCGCCGGGCCGTTACCAACGCGCTACATTCGCCACTCGTGCTGGGTAGCCGGGCATTCATGAAGCGCCGGGCCGAAGACCGCTATACGCACGACCCCTACGGCTGCAACATGATCATCAAAAAAGATGCGATTGATGCCGTCGGCGGGTTCAACGAGACCCTGAAGTTTGGCGAGGACAGCGAGCTAAACCGGCGCATCGGCAGGGCGGGGGGGAAATTGTTTTTTTCCGGGGATGTCGTCGTCTTTCACCATAACCGGCCGTTGTTTATGCCGTTCATCAAACAACGGATGTTCGGTGGACAGACCGCACCGTCGGCTTTTATGCGCGACCCGTGTTTTGCTTTCGCTCTTTTTCTTCTGCCAGCGGTCTTTATCGTTTTCGCTGCCGTCGGGTGGGTGATGGGGTTTGTCCATCCCGTCGGCTATGGGTTGTGGTTGCTGGGCATTGCCATGTTTTTCTTGGTCACTATCATCGAGGCCATCCGGCACGCCAAAACCGCCGGACAAATTCCCCTGACCTGGATTGCGCTGATCATCGGAAACCTAGCGCCGGGCGTAGGCTCACTGATAGCACTGATGAAAATGACCCCCGGCCTGGTCCCTTTCCACACCAATTATACGCCGGGCAATAACCCGGATTAAGCGGCAGGAAGCAGTGGGGGTTAAGGGAAAAATGGAGCGGGCGATGAGATTCGAACTCACGACTTCAACCTTGGCAAGGTTGCGCTCTACCACTGAGCTACGCCCGCATCCTGCCGCTTATGACAGCGCGCAGATAATAGCCGGAAGCGAGGGGTTTTCAAGGGCTCTGTTGGTGTGGCGCCTTGGGGGTTGCGCCGGGCGATGTAAAAAGCCATCTATGGGGAATAAATCAACCCTCTTGCTGCCCTTTCGTAAGGCTAAAAGGCAAATAAGACAATGGAATTTT
>JAZFSL010000222.1:0-12389 GCA_036446135.1 Rhodospirillales bacterium
TTGGCCGTCAGGTCCTTGTCCCAGCCGAGTTTCTTAAGCACCTTCATGTCGAACTGGGGATAGCCGTCCTTGATCTCGGAGCCGACCGGATAGGAGCCCTCGGCAAGGAGATTTACACCCTTGCGTGAGACACCGAACCGGGCACGGAAGCAAAGTCCGCCTTCCGCCACCGGCATGGAGGGATCGTAGAGATTGGCCGTACCCGGATGCTTGAGTTCCGGGGTGCCCCAGCAAGGCCACGGCAGACCATAGAATTCGCCGTTGGCCGGACCGCCCTTGGCCCGAAGCGAGGTCTTGTCGAAGGTATGCTGGTTCTTCATGTGCATCTTCAACCGTTCCGGCGACTGGCCGGTGTAGCCGATAGTCCACATGCCACCGTTGAACTCGCGGGTCAGATCTTCGACCAGGGGCTCATCCTTGTTGACCTTGATGTTTTTGAACATCTGCTTGGCGAAGCCAAGCTTCTTGGCCAGAAGGTACATGATGGTGTGGTCGGGCTTTGCCTCGAAGTAGGGGTCAAAGACCTTGTCACGCCATTGCAGCGACCGGTTGGACGCGGTCACCGAGCCATAGGTTTCGAACTGAGTCGCCGCCGGAAGCAGGTACGTTCCATCCTTGCGGTTGGAAAGCACCGAAGCAAGGTTCGGATGCGGGTCGATAATCAGCAGCAGGTCCAATTTCTCCAGGGCCGTCCGCATCTCCTTAAGGCGGGATTGCGAGTTGGGTGAGTGTCCCCAGAATACCATCGCCCGGGTGTTGGTGTCTTGCAGGGCGATATCCTTCTTGGGTAACAGGACGCCGTCGATCCAGCGGGACACCGGATACCCCTTCGTCTCCATCAGCTTCTTATTCTTGAAGCGACCGAGAATATAGTTGTAAGGGACGTCCCAAACGCGGGCCCAATGCTTCCACGAGCCGGTCTTCAGGCCATAGTAGCCAGGCAGCGAATGGCTGAGGATGCAAAAATCGGTCGCACCCTGCACATTGTCGTGGCCGCGGAAGATATTGGCGCCGCCGCCGGCAACACCCATGTTGCCAAGGGCCAACTGCATAATGCAATACGCGCGCGTATTATTGTTGCCCGTCGTATGCTGCGTGCCGCCCATACACCAGATGAAGGTGCCGGGGCGGTTGTTGGCCATCGTGCGGGCGACGCGCCGCATTTGCTTACCCGGAACGCCGGTGACATGCTCGACTTCAGCCGGAGTCCATTTCTTCACTTCGGACCTGATCTGATCCATACCGTAGACACGCTGCTTGATGAACTCCTTGTCTTCCCAGCCGTTTTCGAAGACATGCCACAGAATTCCCCAGATGAGGGCAACGTCGGTGCCGGGACGGAACCGCACGTATTCATCGGCGTGAGCCGCCGTGCGCGTGAACCGCGGATCGCAGACAATCAAGGCCGCGTTGTTCTGCTCTTTTGCCTTCAAAATGTGCTGCATGGCTACCGGGTGGGCTTCCGACGCATTGGAGCCAATCATGAAGATGGCACGCGAGTTGTGCATGTCGGGCATGCTGTTGGTCATGGCGCCATAGCCCCAGGTGTTAGCCACACCCGCGACCGTGGTCGAATGACAGATACGCGCCTGATGGTCACCATTGTTCGTGCCCCAGAAGGCATAGAACTTACGGAACAGGTACGACTGTTCGTTCGAGAACTTCGCCGAGCCAAGCCAGTATGTAGCGTCGGGTCCTGACTGCTTGCGGATGTCAAGAAGCTTGTCACCGATCTCGTTGATGGCTTGATCCCATGACAGTTTGACCCACTTGCCGCCTACTTGCTTCATCGGGTATTTCAGGCGGCGTTCGCCGTGAGCAAAGTCACGCACTGCCGCGCCTTTGGCGCAGTGGGCGCCAAGGTTCAAGGGGCTGTCGAAGCCGGGCTCTTGGCCGACCCAGACACCTTTATCGACTTCAGCAATCACCGTGCAGCCAACGGCGCAATGAGAACAGACCGTCTTGATCTGTTTGAGCTGCATGGCGCCTGCGGCCGCCTTCGCTTCCTTGGCCATGCCCGTGGGCAAGACCGAAGCGAGCGCGACACCACCGGCTGTCACTCCTGAACGCTTCAGGAATGTACGGCGGTCCATGGAACCCCCGATCACACCGGCCAACGCCTTCTTTAAACGGGGGCCATTCGCCACCCCGTCGCTCGTTTTGATGAGCATTGGTTGTCTCCCTTTGTTTGGTTAAAACCTAGCCAATTCGTAGTACTTCTTCACATGCTCGGTTTCCCGATAGCCGGCGCTTTTCCCGCTTTCAGGAACCGCCGCCTTTACCGACTTCGACGTCAAAGCAATGGCCGCCACGCCGACGGCGCCGCCGGTCACACCGGCAGCCTTTAGGAAATCTCGGCGGGATTTTTTGGTTTTACTCATTTACCTCTCCTTGTTTGTTTCCCCAATTGGTTAAACAGATGGCGATTCAATAGAATTGCCGGTCGTATATGTGACCCAGTCAGGCCACTAATTCGAAGGCTTCAGCCTCAATAGCCATGAACAGCCTACCGATGGTTCCGACCGGCATATAAAGCACGGCCGATTCGGCGCCTTCAAGGTCAGTGAAGAACTGACTCGCCCACGGCGCCACGTGGGTCTCGAAAAACTTTTTCTGGGTCTCTAGGGAGGCGGGCTGGTTGAACGCGCCTGTGATCAACCCATGCATAATTTCACAAAGGAATGCGAGATGATCTTCCGGATCCTTGGAGATGCCGGAAGTCTGAATACCGAGCGCCGCCATGTCGCCGCGCAATTTCGCCAGTGGTTTTTCCAGCAGGAATCCGGTCAGATAAAAAGAGGCGAAGGGCAGCAATTCGCCGCGCGCGCCATCGCCGTAAAACAGGGCCGAATACTCGTCTTCCGCCTTCCCCCGGGGAGTTCTGATGGCGACACTACCGAGTGCGGCAAAGGCACTGCCGAGTTCGTTTTCGTCGCTTTGCCCCTCAAGGGCACGAACGATCTCCAGGGTCTCTTCGCTCATCGGCTCCGCCAGCACCCGCGCCAACAAGGCGTAGACATGGGCGCGCTGCAAATCCTCTTTGCCAATAGCGCCGTCGCTTGGTTCTGTCAGATTGCTGAGGAGTTCAGGCTCATTTTGGCCTTCTTCTCCGCCACTCCCCACAGGAGAAACCTCCACCTGGATATTCCTTTTAATTGCCGCGCTAAGCGCGGAACCCTCCCAAGGCCCCTCCTGTTACCGACCAAACCGGCGATTTTTCCGGCGTGGTCTGTGGCATACCAAGATTTCGGCGGCGCTTTTTTACGCCTCCAACGGAGCCCACTAATGGAGGATAGTATCCGGCCTTTTCGGGACCGGTGTCAACGGCTTTATCGCCATCTGCGGAAAAATAAATTTCCAAAAAACCATATTTATTTCATGGCCTTAGAAAAAGTTTTTGGTATCATTCTAATGAAAATTACAAAGCGCTAACATTCGAAAAAAGTAGACCGTTGATCCTTGTTTTACGGGCATCCCCCGGAAAGCCCTGCCAGCCATCACTTTACGGCGTTGTCGGGGAGCCGCACGTCACTGGAACCGGGCTCCTTGCGCTTTTTATCATCCTCTTCCGCCTCGACCTCTTCCACGTTCCCCGGCTCGTAAGTATCAGCTTGGGCGATCTCTTCTTCGCCGTCTCCTAGCATATCGTCTTCGCCGTCGCCGAGCATGTCGTCTTCGCCGTCGCCGACATCGCCCTCGGCGTCGCCGGCGTCTTTGTTGTCCGCTTCAACAGCTTTTTCAGGTGCGCCAGCTTTTGCGGTCTCGTCGCCGGCACCGGCTTGGCCGGGCTTCGAGCCGCTCTCGCTGATTATGTTTCCGACCAATTTGGCGAGGTTTAAGTCCTCGTCATAGTCGTCGAGGCCGTCGCGGATATTGAATACCGGGTTGCTCCGCCACAGTACCCTATAGGCCTGGCGCTTGAGGAAATCGGGCACGTTTTGGGCAAAAAATGGCGTGAAATCGGAGTCCTTGGTCAGGCTTTCGATGGGCGGCAGATCCTTGACTGCATTTTCCTCCTCTGGGGTCAATTCCCGTTCTTCCTCTGCCTCATCTTCCTCCCTTGCCGCCTTTTCGGCTTCCAACTGGGCCTTGAGGGCCAGCGCCTCGGGCGGCGCCGCTTCCATCTCTATCTCGCCTTCCTCCGGTTCGGCTAAGGGTGGCATAAGCGGCGCGATTCGACGCCCGGCAACCGGCGCCGCGCCGCCCATATTTTTAGGCTTTTCCAGCGTCTCCGTTGCGGGCGCGGACTCTCCGCCCTGGCTCTTCAACCGGGACCAGCGGCTAACACTGCTTTCCGAATCTTCGTTCATTGGAGTGATCCTTTGGGGCCCCGAAAATCGCCTTTTCGAGGATCATATGACTTGCGCTTGCGTTTCTTGAACGGCACCTCAACATGATGCTTGATAATGAATTCTCTTACCCAAGCGACCATTTCCGGCGGCATCGGCACGCCTTCGACGATTTGTTCGGAATCTTCAGTATAGCCCTCGGCCTCGTGGGGGCTGGCGGTGGCAATAAACGGCACGATTTCAGCCGAGTCGTCCTCCTCGCCAGGGGTCATGACGATGTAGATGTAGGGCTGCGGGTTCGAAAGATTGGTACAATAGCCGTCGGTTTCATCGCTGAACAATTCCAGTTCCAGGGTCCCGGCGTGGTAATGGACCCAGCCGTCGCCTTGCTGGAGTTCCTTCCACTCTTCCGTCGTTTCCATGGCCGGCGCCCCCGGAATGATGGCCACTGGCGCCCAGGTATAGTCTTCCCAGGGATTGTCGATCTCGCGCCGTTCGACGACGACGCCGACCGGGATACTGTCGTTGGTATTCATGCGGCTCCTCTCTCGGCCCGGATCAATCGTTCGGCCTCTGCCAAATTATCGGGCTCGTTGATGTTGAAGAAAGGATCGAACGGATCGGCGGCAAAGTCCACCTCGATTAAATTGTAGCGTGCCGTCCAACGGTCGATCTTACGCATGTCTTCGTCCATCATAGCGCGACGCAGGTCGCCCGCCAAGGCCACCGGCCACAATCCGAATACGGGATGCGTCCGCCCGGCCGACGCTGCGCACGCCATATCGGCTTTGCCTTCCTCAACCGCCCCCATCATGCGCGCCACCAGATCATCGGGCACAAACGGCGCATCGGTGGCAAACGACGCCAGCCAGAGCGCATCGGGATGATTTTCCGCCGCCCATTCCATGCCCGTCAGCACGCCCGCCAACGGCCCGGCGAAACCTTCAATAACGTCGGCTTCGACGGGCAGCCCGAAGGGCTGGAATCGATCACCATCGCCATTGGCATTGATAAGTAAGTCTTCGACCTGTGGCCGCACGCGTTCGACGATGCGCTCCATCATCGACCGGCCGCCGAGAAGTTCCAGGCCCTTGTCGCCGCCGCCCATACGCCGGGCCTTGCCACCAGCCAGCAGAACACCGCTTACTTTTGTATCCCTGTCCGGGCAACGCCCGTCCGCGCCTCTTGCCGTCATTCGGCGGCCCCTTTGTGTTTATGCTTTTCAGGACCGTCTTCGGACTGCTCAGCGTCGTATTCGATGCGGTCTGCGCCGGCCAGAACGACGAACCGTTTTCCCCGGGCGCGCCCGATCAGCGTCAGCCCGACTTGACGCGCCAGATCGACGCCCCAGGCGGTGAACCCGGAACGCGACGCCAGAATGGGGATGCCCATCTGCACCGCCTTGATGACCATTTCGCTGGTCAGCCGCCCGGTGGTGTAGAAAATTTTGTCGGCGCCATCGATGCCGTGCATGAACATGTAACCGGCAATTTTATCAATAGCGTTATGGCGGCCGACATCTTCCATATATAAGAGTGGCCGATCTTGCTGGGCCAGTACACAGCCGTGGATGGCGCCGGCTTCGAGATAAAGACTGGGCCGGGTGTTGATCTTTTTCATCAGGGTATACAGCCAGGACGTTTTGATGATCGCATCCTTGGGCAGTTCGACTTCGTCGAATTTTTCCATGACGTCGCCGAACACCGTGCCCTGGGCGCAACCCGACGTCAGAGTCTTTTTCTTCAACTTTTCCTCGAAGTCGGTTTCCACCGGCGTGCGGACGACGATGGTGTCGATGTCTTCTTCGTAATCAATCGAGGTGATTTCATCGCCGGGGTGGAGCATGTTCTGGTTCACCAGATAACCGACGGCCATGTATTCCGGGTAATCGCAGATCGACATCATAGTGACGATTTCGCGGCTATTGAGATACAGCGTCAGCGGCCGTTCCACGGTCACTGATGTGACCATCGGGTTGCCGTTCTCATCGACGCCCTCGACCCGTTCCGTCAGGCGCGGGTCCTTGGGATCAGGCGAGATTAAAAATTCGTTGGTGCTCATTATATTTTGTAGATGCTTCCCAGGTTTTGAAGGGCGGTTTTCCCACCTCGTCCTGCTCTAACTATGGTTATGCCAAGCGGCTATTACAAGGCCAGCCAGCGCCATAAGAACGAAGAAAGACCTGGATTGTATTTTTTTGTTGTTTATATGTTTTATTTACCGATTTATTCGATATTATGTAAAAATAACATACTTAGGGAGCTTCCAGGCACACCGCCATGACCGATTTTTCCGAAGCCTTCGCCGCCGCCCTCAGTCTGGTTCTGGGGCTCGACCGCTCGTTGACCGAGATCGTCGCACTGTCGCTCAGGGTCAGTCTCACGGCCGTCGCCATCGCCGCTCTGATCGGCCTGCCCGTCGGCGCCGCCTTGGCGTTGTTCCGGTTCCGCGGCCGCTTTTTTCTGGTCGTCACCATCAATGCGCTGATGGGAATGCCGCCGGTGGTCGTCGGCCTGATCGTCTACTTGCTTCTCAGCCGCGCCGGACCGTTCGGAGTCTTCGGTCTGTTGTTCACGCCAAGCGCCATGATCATCGCCCAGGTGTTGCTGGTAACTCCGATTATCGCCGCGCTGACCCGCCAGGTAATCGAGGATTTATGGATCGAATACGAGGAACAACTGCGCTCGCTGGGCGCCGGGCCAGGCCGGGCCGTGCCGGCGCTGCTGTGGGATGGGCGTTTCACCCTGATCACCGCCATCCTGGCCGGGTTCGGCCGGGCCTCGGCGGAAGTGGGGGCAGTAATGATCGTCGGCGGCAACATCGACCATGTAACCCGGGTAATGACGACCTCGATCGCGCTTGAGGTGTCTAAAGGTAATCTCGCCTTGGCGCTTGGCCTAGGCATAATCCTGCTGGTGTTGTCGGCCGGGATCAACGCCGGCGCCTATCTCATTCAGCACTCGACGCGTCGGTGGCACGCATGAGTACGCAACAGATCCTGCCCCTGGAACTGGATGGCGTTTGTTTCGAGGCCGGCGGCAACCAACTGATCAAAGACATTTCGTGTCGCTTCGAAAGCGACCGCAGGACCGTCATCATCGGCCCCAACGGCGCCGGCAAAAGCCTGTTTTTGCGCCTCTGTCACGGGCTGATCCAGCCCAGCAAAGGCAGCGTTCGCTGGCAACAAAAGGCCGGTGCCGCCGAGCATCAGGCGATGGTCTTCCAGCGCCCGGTGATGCTGCGCCGGTCCGTCGCCGCCAACATCGATTACGCGCTCAAGCTGCGCCACATCCCCCGCCCCGAACGCGCCGCCACCATTGAGCGTGTCCTGCAACAGACAGGCCTCAATCGTTTCGCCGATCAGCCGGCCCGGGTGCTGTCCATCGGCGAGCAACAGAAACTGGCGCTGGCCCGGGCCTGGTCGCTTGAGCCGCAGGTGCTGTTTCTGGACGAGCCGACGGCAAGCCTGGACCCGGCGGCGACCCACGGCGTCGAGGAAATCATCCAGGCCATCCACGACGCCGGCACCCGCATTATCATGACCACCCACGACTTGGGCCAGGCCCGGCGCATGGCCGACGAGGTGATCTTCATCAACCGCGGCAGGATTTTGGAAACGGCGCTGGCGACGCAGTTTTTTGAGGCGCCGAAAAACGATCTGGCCCAGGCCTTCGTCCAGGGCGAATTGTTGTGGTGGCACAAGGGCAAGGACAACCGGAAAAAGCAAAATCCTTCGACGGGAGAATCAAGTTGAAGTTACGAATTTGGGCAATGGCGCTGCTGGGCATTTTGTCGACCGTGCCGGTCCCGGCGGGGGCAGCGGAAAAATTCATCACCCTGGTCGGCACCACGTCGACCGACAACTCGGGCCTCTATGGCAAAATCCTGCCGTTGTTCATTGCCCGCACGGGCATTCAAGTGCGCGTCGTTTCCGTCGGCACCGGGCGCGCCGTTAATATTGCCAGGAATGGCGACGCCGACGTGTTGCTGGTCCATCACCGGCCATCGGAAGAAAAGTTCGTCGCCGACGGCTTCGGGGTCAAACGCTTTGACGTCATGTACAACGACTTCATCATCGTCGGCCCGGAAAATAATCCGGCCGGTATCGGCAATAAAAAGAGCGTCGCCGACGCCATGTCCCGAATTGCCGGGACCAAAAGCGCCTTTATTTCGCGCGGCGACGATAGCGGCACCCACAAGAAAGAACTGTCCTTATGGCGCATGGTCGGCATCGACGCCGCCAAAGACAGCGGCACCTGGTACCGGGAAGCCGGCGCCGGCATGGGGGCGACGCTGAATACAGCCGCCGCCATGCCAGCCTACACCCTGTCTGACCGGGGTACGTGGCTGAAGTTCGAAAATCGCGGCGGGCTCAGGTTATTGGTCGATAACGATCCGTTGTTGTTCAATTACTACGGCGTCATTTTGATCAACCCGGCCCGTCACCCCCACATCAAAGCCAAGATGGGCCAGGCCTTCATCGACTGGATCACCGGCCCTGAAGGCCAGGCCGCCATCGCGGCTTACAAGATCAAAGGCCGCCAGGCATTTTTTCCGAACGCGAAAAAGTAACCAGCCAGTTAAACCCCTTCGACGACGATCATGTTGCCTTTGGATGCGGACTGCCTGAGCGCCTTCGGGGCTTGGTATTCCGGCGCCGCCTGCCAGGCCTTGGCCTGTTCCATGTCGGGAAATTTGATGACGATGACGCGCGGGTAGGGCCAGTCGCCTTCGATGATTTCCATGGCGCCGCCCCTGACGACGAACTCGCCGCCGTATTTTTCCAGGGTCGTCGGCACTTGGGCGGCGTAGGCCTTATAGGCTTCCGGATCGGTGACTTCGACCTGGACGATGATATATGCGGCCATGATGGGGCCTCCCTTTAATTGGTTAGTTCTTTTTAATGACGAAGGTGAAGACGCCGTCTTCGGCCTTGCTGTCGAGAAGATCGTCACCGGTCTGCTGACAGAAGGCCTCGAAGTCCTTGACCGAGCTCGGATCGGTGGCGATGACGGTGAGGCTGTCGCCTTCGGCGAGACCTTTGAGCGCCTTTTTCGCCTTCAGTACCGGCAGCGGACAGTTAAGCCCGGAGGTGTCGAGAATATTGGCCATGATGGTAACAAACCATCACCGCGACCGACAATCAACCGCCGATGAATTTCAGGCACAACACCCTGAGA
Source organism: Rhodospirillales bacterium (assembly GCA_036446135.1). Lineage (GTDB taxonomy): Bacteria > Pseudomonadota > Alphaproteobacteria > Rhodospirillales > Casp-alpha2 > Casp-alpha2. The sequence goes on from JAZFSL010000222.1 coordinate 9,470, forward strand.
CATGATGCCAGACCTTCAAGATCGGACCGGAAACGTCGTAGCCCGCCATCTCGGACGCCTTGGCCCGAAGTCCCGGGTCACGCGTTTATGCTTTAAATTTCCTAATCCCGGTGGCGCAATGACGCCACGCTCTGCTGGTCATCGGCGGCGGGCTGGTAAAAGACGGAGATCATTCCGGTCGCCTTGTCCCAGCCCTTTTCCCCGTCCCCTTCGCGGACTTCGAAGGCATCGAAGCCGCAACGCTGCATGAATAGATATTGGTCCGCCAGCACGTTGCCGATCGCCCGCACCTCGCCCTGATAGCCATGGCGTTCCCTGAGCCGCCGCGCATTGGAATAGGCGCGGCCATCGGTAAAAACCGGGAACGCCAATGCGATAACGCCAAGGTGGTCAAGATCATCGGCGACGTCGCCCGCCGTATGATTGCTTTTCAGCCGGACGCCGACGGGATGGCCCCGCTTGAGCAGGCTTTCGCGTTCGCGGCGCCATCGCTTGAGGCCGACAATCACCGCCCCGGTGGCCGGGATAGCAACCTCATCGGCGACATGAACCCAAGGGTCGTTGACCGGTTTTCCTCCCTTAAGCAGCGGCATGATTTGGCTCCGGATACAGTCTTTCCTTAAACGGTTTCTCACCGATGCGCCGATACGAGGCCAGGAAGGTTTCGCCGGGCTCACGGATTTCCAGATAGGTGGCGACGATGGTTTCCACCGCATCGATCACATCATCGGACGAGAAAGCCGGGCCGATAACTTTTCCGATGGAGGCATTCTCACCGGCGTCGCCGCCCAGCGTGATCTGGTAATATTCCTCACCCGAACGATCGACACCCAGAATGCCGATATGGCCGGCATGATGGTGGCCGCAGGCATTGATGCAGCCGGAAATCTTTAGCCTCAGTTCGCCGATATCGTGTTGGCGTTTGAGATCCTGGAAACGCGTCGATATCCGCCCGGCAACCGGGATCGACCGGGCGTTGGCCAGGGAGCAATAGTCCAGCCCCGGGCAACAGATGATATCGCTGATCATATTCAGGTTGGGAGTCGTCAGTTCAAGCGAACTCAAGGACTGCCAAAGCGGCAACAGATCGGCTTCAAGGACATGGGCAAAAACCAGGTTCTGTTCGTGGGTCACCCGAAGTTCGCCGAAACTGAATTGGTCTGAAAGATCGGCGACGCTATCCATCTCCGCCGCCGTGAGATCGCCGGGCACCCGGCCCAAGCCCTTCAGCGAAAGATTAACGATGGCGTAGCCCGGCTGCTTGTGTTCGGCGACGTTGACCCGAACCCAGTCATCGAAGGCCGGATTATCCAACTTTCGGACCTGGGTTCCGGGCGACGCCGGCGCCGGCGCCTGAAAGGGCGGGGCTGCAAATTGTTCGGTGATGCGGTCAATTTCGGCTTGCGGCAGGGCCAGGGGACCGTCCTTGATTTCATTCCATTCGTCTTCAATCAACTTTTGCAGTTCATCAATGCCGAGTTCGAAAACCAGTATCTTGATCCGCGCCTTGTATTTGTTGTCGCGCCGACCCATCAGGTTATAGATACGCAACATCGCTTCCAGATACGAAAGCAGGTGTTTCTTGGGCAGGAACTTGCGTAGCGTCTGGCCGATCATCGGTGTCCGGCCAAGGCCGCCGCCGATGAGAATTTCAAAACCGATCTCGCCGTCCGGCGCCTTGTGAAGAACAATGCCGATATCGTGAAACCGCACCGCGGCCCGGTCATGGGGGGAACCGGTAACGGCGATCTTGAATTTGCGCGGCAGGAACGAAAATTCCGGATGCAGGGTCGACCACTGGCGAATGATCTCGGCCCAGATACGCGAGTCTTCGATCTCGTCGGCGGCGGCGCCGGCGTATTGATCGGCGGTGACGTTGCGAAACGAGTTGCCGCTGGTCTGAATGGCGTGCATCTGGACCTTGGCCAGCTGGGCCAGAATGTCGGGCGTTTCTTCCAGCTTCGGCCAGTTGAGCTGCAGGCACTGGCGGGTCGTAAAGTGGCCGTAGCCGCGATCGTATTTACGGCTGATTTCGGCCAGCGTGCGAAGTTGCGTTGATGTCAACATCCCGTAGGGAATGCCGATTCTAAGCATGTAGGCGTGAAGCTGCAAATACAGCCCGTTCATCAGCCTGAGCGGCTTGAACTCGTCTTCGGTGATCTCGCCCGCCAGCCGCCTCGCCACTTGATCGCGAAACTGCTCCACGCGTTCATCGACCAGTCGTTGGTCTAATTCGTCGTAGCGGTACATTGGTGTTTTCCTCAATACCCTTTGTTGGCGACGGCGGATTGTTTGGCGAATTCAGGGTGGGTGGTCGGGCCATAGGCGCGAATACTTTCCCGCAGGCTGAGCGGCCGGACGTCGCCACCTTCATTGCTCACCTCGATCGGGTAAGGGCCGACAACAATCGCCGCTTCCTCCGCCGCATCCGCCACCGCCTTCATCCTGGTTTCCATATCGGTGCTGCCGATAACACCGCTGGCATCCGGGGCTTCGGTCCAACTGCCGTCACCGCACAGAAAAACGACAATGCCGTCGCTCAGCCTGTTAGCGGTAAATATCTTTAACGCCACCTGTTCCTCCTCAGTCATACAAAGGGTCCCCAGAGTCTTCCCGCCCCCGAGATCAAGGGCTATTAAATTACAAGTATATTATGGGCTATTTTTTATTATACGTCAATATATTGTTCTATATGTATTATATACATTTAGAATTTGTTATTAATGCTATTTAAAAACAGTCTCCATACCATGGTTGGAGCCCAGTGTTTTTTTTCAGGGTGTGTTAAAGACGACCCGGCCGAGGCCGGAAATGTCGTAGCCGGCCATCTCGGATGCCTTGACCCGAAAGGCGTCGGTGGCGAAAAATTGCAACAGTCTCTGCACCGGGGCCTCAAAATAATCGTGGTGACGCACCGCTA
>JAZFSL010000223.1:0-11924 GCA_036446135.1 Rhodospirillales bacterium
CGCCTTGGCGCCGGATGACGCCACGGGAAACGCCGACATGCCTGATCCGGCAATGGTCCCCGGCCAGCGGCACCACGACACCGTCCTCGAACGGGATGCGCGACAACCGGGTGTTCAACATTTTCAACACCCAGCCGGCCTTGTCGCGGACCAGGGCCAGGCCCTCTGCCTTGGTCGTTCCGCCGGGCAGGGTGACGGTGACGCCGTCCGCATCATCGCGGCTGCTGTCGATGCGCAAAATCAACTGCCGGGCGCGGCTGTTGCGGACAAAGCGAACGGCCACGGGCCGGCCCGAAAGCTCGACAATTGTTTCCTTGAAGGGCGCCCGGTCCACGTTACCTCAGGCCGCCAGCGGCAGATCAAAGCCAATGGCGTCGAAAGCGGCGAACAACTTTTCAATGTCGGCCGCGCTCATCGGCACCAGGGGCGGGCGGATATTAAGCCACTGTTGATTGCCGGAATGGCGCGACATCAAGGCCTTTAATGCCGACGACAGCGGGAACTGACAAATCGCCGAGCGTACCGCCGTCAGGGTTTCATGCGTCGCCTGAATGTCGGCGCCGTCCTGAAAGCCCTGGTAAACCTGCGCCGCCAGCGACGAGGCGACATTGGCACACGCCGTAATGCAACCAGCGTCGCCATCTTTCAGCAACGGCAGCAACAACTCGTCGGAACCCGAAAACACTGCAAAGCCGGGGAATTCCCTGGCCGCACCAGTCATATTGTCGAGATCGCCGGACGAATCCTTCATGCCGACGACGCTCGAGGGATAAGCCTTTAACAGTCGCTCGATCAGCGAATAGGTGATCGGTACCGCCGACATCTGCGGGAAATGGTAGAGGCATATTTTGAGCCCTCCATCGCCGACGCGCTGTATGACTTCCGAATAGGCGGCGAATAGGCCATCTTCGGACGGGTTTTTGTAATAGAATGGCGGCAGCATCAAGACCCCGCCGGTGCCGAGTTCGACGGCTTTTCTGGTTAGCTCGACGGCGTCGGGGATGGCGCAGCACCCGGTGCCGGGCATCACAGCACTTCCCGGTACGCCGGCCTCGGACAGCCCTTCGAGGATGGCGATGCGCTCGGCGACGGAAAACGAATTGGCCTCGCCCGTGGTGCCCAAAATCGCCAGCCCGTCAGAGCCGTTGGCGAGCAGCCATTTACAATGCTCGGCCATGAGCCGTAAGTCCGGCGACAGGTCGTCTGCCAAAGGCGTCAGGGCGGCGGCATAGACGCCCAGGAATGCAAAATCTTGATCAGCCACGTTGGTATTCTCCTAAATGTTTGGTCGTTGTTCTTATTTGGGCCAGCCGACGATGCGGTTTTCAAGGTCGTCGGTATCACGTTCGGAAGCCACACGGCCACGTACCGAAACGCCGGCCTCATGCACGGTGTTTTTATCGCCGCAAATCAACGGGTGCCACCAATAAAGCGGTTTGCCTTCGTCGATCAACCGGTAGGCGCAGGTTGTCGGCAGCCAAACCAATCGCCTGACGCTTTGGGTGTTCAAAATCTGACAATCGGGGACATAGCGTTTGCGGTCCTCATAGCTGACACAATGGCATTTTTCAATATCCAGCAAACGGCACGCGACGTCGGTGTACAGGATTTCTCCGTTTGACTCGTTTTCCAGTTTATTGAGGCAGCACTTGGCGCACCCGTCGCACAGTGATTCCCACTCCTGCCTGTTCATTTCCCCCAGCGTTTTGGTTTCCCAGAACGGTTTTTCGCTCTTTTTAGCAGTTAATTTTGCAAACACCCGCCAAGCTCCTCAATGATCCCTCAATTCAGCAAATGGTTACCCTTTCCGGCGCTTTTAGGCAACTATTCCCGATCAATCAAATGAACGAACGACCCGGCGACCCGGCCATTGACGAGGCCCATGGAGCCAAGCGCATTGTCTTGGGCATCCGTGGCGGCGAATAGCGCGCTGGTGGCGCTTTTGCCGATAACCCCGGTGTAATGAAATTCATGCCCGCGAAAAGCCGCATTCGCCGCCGCCAAAGGACTTTCCTGCAAGGTCCGCACCTGCCGGTAGCCGGGGTGCAGCTTGTGTTCGGCAAACTAGGTTTCGAGCGCCAGCAGTCCGGCCATTTCGTGGCGCCCGCCATCGCCATCAACCAAGCCCCGGCCCAGCACCATGTAGCCGCCACACTCGTCGTAGATCGCCGCGCCATGTCTGGCCCGCCCGCGCAGTCCGTCCATGAACGTCGCCGCCCCGGCAAGCCCGGCAGCGTGCAGTTCCGGGTAGCCACCGGGCAGGAAGACGGCGTCGGCGTCGGCAGCCGGCGCTTCATCGGCGAGGGGCGAAAACGGCAGAATTTCCGCGCCCGCGTCGCGCCAATTCGTTGGCTCCATGATGCCCACCCAGCAACGTCACCGCGACAGAGCCATCGTCGAAACGGTCGATGTCATCACCCTTGGCGAATTGAGCGCCCGCATGGTAGATATGCTGACTTTGGTGATGATAGGTTCCGGCCGGATGCGGGTAGTGACCTCGGTCATAGATGGTGGGCCGGGGCGGGTCTATACCCCCCGGGGCTATGGCGATAAGATCGCCGCCAACGAGCAAAAAAACCGACTCGGTAGAAGGAGTTCTTATGCGCATATTTCTTGGTTTTATTATAGCGATTGCTTTCGTTCTTCCGGCCATGGCGCAGAAAACGCCGCCGCCGCCGAGAAGCATGCCGTCCGACAAAAGCCTGGCCAATATCGTTTTCAAGGAAGTGGAAAAACGCGCCATCGAGAAATTCTTCGGTAAAAAAGCCGCCGCTGAAAAAGACGATGAGGGGAACGACAAAAAGAAACACAAGAAGAAGTCGAAGAAAAAGGGCAAGGGCCGGGGAAAAGGCCTGCCGCCCGGATTGGCCAAGCGCGACAAGCTGCCACCGGGTCTGCAAAAACAGTTGGAGAGAAACGGCACCCTGCCGCCGGGGTTGGCCAAGCGCAATCTGCCCCCCGAGTTGGAGAAAAATTTGCCGTCGATCCCCGATACCCTTGAACGCGTGATTGCCGGTGGAAGTGTGGTGTTGTTGGAAAAAGCCACCGGTAAGATTCTCGACGTTATCCAAGGTGTGTTGAGTAAATAGGGGGCCGGACGGATAAGCGTTTATTTCATCGGCGCCGGGTCGGGGGCGGCGGATTTGATCACCGTTCGCGGGCTCGATCTTATTCGCGCCTGTCCGATGGTGCTCTATACCGGCTCCCTGGTGCCCGACGCTGCTGATGGTTGTGGGGCGCGAAGACCCGGCACAACCCGGCGACCATCAGGGACTTGCCGACGTCGGAACCCGTGCCCTGGATCATCAAGACTTTTGTCATGAATTAAAAACGCGCAAGGACGGACCGCAGCCCACCCGCCTGGGCATTTTTATAGCGCCCTTCGAGGATGATACCTTCCGGCGTTGCACCCTTGCCATAAAAAAATTCGTTGAAATCCCGCCGCCGGGCCAGCACCGCGCCTTCCAGCGACGCCCCAGCAAAAGCCCCGACCTTGGCGTTGGTGAAGGCCAGCACATCGAGGCCTAAATTCGTTGTCGTCGATGCCTCCATGCCGACACCGATCACGCCTGCCGTGACGCTGATGTCGGCGCCGAATTTGCCCTGGCGGGTGATGATCGATTTAAGCGCCTTGTCGTTGCGAATAACCAAAATGGTTTCCGAATCCTGCACACCGATCTGAAGCCCGACACTGGCTGCGCCCAGCGTATAAAATGCCGGATGCCCCCATTTTCCGTCTGGGCCTCGCGCCACCAGAACCCCGGTGCCGCCCTCGGCGCCGACGATGAAGCCTGCCTTAACCAGGGCCGGGAAAATCAGCACGCCGCGTGCTTGCGGCAGATATTTTTTAAATTCTTTCAGGTGCTCCAGCCGCAGAAAGTTTTCCACCGTTTCCGCCGACCAGTCGAGCACCCGGACCGTGCCTGTGCGAGGGTTTTCGCGAACTTCCTGGCAGCCCGACACAACAACCGCCGCCGCCAAACAAAAAGCCGTCATCAAATGCCTCATATTCGAATTTCTCCTTATCTTTAAAACTCGATACCTATCTGCGCCTTAACACCGGACCGGAACGGATGTTTGATCATCGTCATTTCCGTTACCAGGTCGGCGATGTCTATCAGCTCTTCATTGGCGTTGCGCCCGGTAATCACAACATGCAAATCCCGGGGTTTGTTTTTGAGTGTTTCAATCACCTCTGCCAGCGGAATGTAATCGTAGCGCAAGACGATATTTAATTCATCCAGGATAACCATCTTGTTGTTTTCATCGGCAATCATTTCCTTGGCCGTCGCCCATGCCGTTTCCGCCGCCTTGATCTCGCGGCTCCGGTCCTGGGTTTCCCAGGTGAACAACGGCGTCGGCAGCAAAGCCATTTCGGAGCCAGGCGTAAAAAGCCAGATAGTTGTGCGGCGGCACCAGATCGGGGGAATGATAACTTTCCTTGGGGTCGATGTTATAGACCCGCGCCGGTTGCAGGCAGACGGCGACCTTGCCAAACCCGAAGGCGGACAGCGCGAACGCCCCGCAATCGACCTCGCCGGGGCGGAAAAAGGGATCTTGCTCGGGCGCCCCCCATCGCTCGATGACGGCGTCCTGGACGGATCGCGGCAGGGCGGCAAAATACAGCTGGTAATCGGCCATGGATATCGTTTCGGAAACGATTCTATCGCCCAATGCTTCGAAGTCATTGGTTGGTCCGGCAAGCACACGCGCCACCAGGGCATCGCCGTCGGCGGGGATATCGTCGATGGTATAGCCAGCTTTTTTCAGGGCCTGCAGTACATGAACGGTGCCGGCGGGGGTGTCGAGGCCGACACCATTGCCGATGCGGCCGTCGCGGTTGGGGTAATTGGCTAAGACGACGGCGATGCGTCGATCTTGCACAGACTTTCGCCGTAACCCGGCCCAATTGGCAGTCATGTCGCAAACAAAACGAATGCGGTCAGACACCGGTTCGTATTCGACAATATCCGTTTCGGTCAGCGGGTCGCGCCGGGTCAGGCCTTTAAAAGACACCGCACGGCTGAGGATTCTGCCATCGACCTCGGGCAGCGCCACGTTTATGGCGATGTCGCGCGGACCAAGGCCTCTTGTCCCGGTGGTCCATTCTTCTTCGGTGCCGCCGGAAAAAACCACCTGCAAAATCACCGGTCCGGCCAGACCGGACAGGCAATCGACCAAGACTGCGGTCTCGTTGTCCACATCCCATCCCGCCGCCATGATGTTGGCGAGCCACAGCGTCAGGCAGTCGACCAGAACTGGCACGCAGTCCGCTGAATGAACTTTAAGCGCGCCCGTAAGATCGAGCGGTTCTTCCACCGTTTGCCAACCGGCGCCGCGGCGTTTTTGGTGCTCGTCAATACGCTGCGCCATTTCGGCATCTTTTGCTTCCGCCGTCGCCAGATAAATTCTTTCAGGCCAAGCTTCCACAAGCCCTTCGGCATAAAGGCTTTTGCCCGACCGGGCCCCGCCCAACACCAGTGTGACGGTCGCACTCATACCTGCGCCAACCGATTAACACCGACGACGCGCCACACGCCGCCACGACCCCTGAGCAAACCGTCTTCGACGTTTTCAAGAACGGTGGTCGATAGCGTATCGACACGGACCGCCATGCCTTGTTCGGGTTCCAGATTTAACGCGACAGCCATGGCAGCGCGGATGGTGCCGCCGTGCGCTACTGCGACGATATCGCGCCCGGCATGTTTTTTCGTCAGCCGGTCGATAACGGCGCCTGTGCGGTCGATCAGATCGGCGAAGCTTTCGCCACCCGGTGGGCGGTTGCGGGTCGGGTCTTTCCAATAGACTTTGTAGGTTTCAGGGTCGGCTTTCATCATTTCATCCCACGACATTCCCTGCCACTCGCCGAAATTCTGCTCGCCGAAATCTTCTTCGACGACGGGGTCGGGAAAATCGAGCCCCGCGTCGGCGATGGCCTGGGCGGTTTTATGGGTCCGCGACAAATGGCTGGTGACCCAGACCGCTTCACCCGGCAGGGTGCGCGCCAATGATTCAAAATCTGCCTTTTCGGAAACGTCGCAATCAATATCGCTGGAGCCATAGATCATACCGTCGCCGTTAATCACGGGCGCATGGCGCACCCACCACCATCGGGTCACACCACTCATAAGGCCGCCGCCGCAGCCGCCAGAATTGCCACTTCCGCCAATTGCTGTTGCGCGCCCAGGACATCGCCGGTGATGCCGCCGATATGGCGTTCCGCCAACATGCCGACAACGGCAACGGCGATAATGCCGCCAACCAGCGCCGTCAAGCCGCCCCAAAAACCAATGCACAGAAACGTCACCAACAGCCCCAATACCAGCGCCGTCACCCAGCCTTCATCGTCCGGCTCGCCGGCACTCGCCGCCAGGCCGGATTTGCGCACCGGCGTCATTAGCCCTAAGACGCCCGGCAACATGCCGCGGCTCAAGGCGGCGCCCGCAATCAGTGCCGCGGCGGCCATACCGGGGCCGGGCAGACCGCCCAGGATGGCGGCCCGGATGGCGACGGAAAATACCAGGGCCAGAACCCCGAAGGCGCCGATCCGGGAATCTTTCATGACTTTAAGTTTCTCGGTCTTGTTTTTACCGCCGCCAAGGCCGTCGACAAAATCGGCCAGGCCGTCTTCATGCAGCGCGCCGGTCACCAGAACGGCGACCGCCAGCCCGACAAAGGCACAGGCGAGGGGATGCAGGTCGAGACTTGCGCCTACCATCAAGGCGCCGCCGGCGAGCGCTCCGATAAGAACGCCGATCACAGGGAAGGCTCTGGCCGAGGCCATGAGCGCGCCTTTTTTGGCCACCCCCGCAACCGCCGGAAACGGCAACCGGGTCAGAAAACCGCCGACGACACAGCAATCCCGCCACCAGCCTGACCGCTGGGCGGTGATGAAATTTCTGGTTTCATCCAGTTTCGTCATTGGGCGTATCCACACTTGAAGATGAAGGGCCTGTTTTATCTTTTTTTTCAGGGGCGCGCGAGCAGGTATTTTCGGCTATAGATTAACCCATGCCGCCGCCACCGACCATCCAGAGCCTTGAAGACGTCGCCCACGTCCTTGCCGAAATCCCCGACGGCGATGCCGGGGCCGCGAAAGCGGCTGAAGAACGCGAACCGTTGCTGAGCAAACCCTCCGGATCGCTTGGCCGGCTGGAAGAGTTGACGGCCTGGCTGTGCCGCTGGCAGGGCCGCCACCCGCCGTCCATGGGTAATATTCAGGCGCAGGTTTTCGCCGCCAACCACGGTATCACGCAAAAAGGCGTTTCCGCCTACTCCGCCGACGTGACAGGGCAGATGGTGGCTAATTTCGAAGCCGGTGGCGCTGCCATTAACCAGCTTTGCAAGACCTTCGGTATTGGTTTCGCCGTGCACGCCCTGGCACTTGACCGCCCGACCCAAGATTTCACTGAAGATGCTGCCATGAGCGAAGACGAATGCCTGGACGCCATGGTATTTGGTATGGGTACTGTCAGCGACGGCATCGACGTGTTGTGCTTAGGCGAAATGGGCATCGGCAATACGACGGCGGCGGCAGCACTTTGTCTGGCGCTATTCGGTGGTGATGCTGGCGACTGGACCGGCCAGGGCACCGGCATAACCGGCAAGGCGCTGGCCTTGAAAACAGGAATCGTCGCGGCGGCGGCCAGCCGCCATCAGGCGGATTCCACCGGACCCATCGACCTGCTGCGCCGTCTCGGCGGCCGGGAATTGGCGGCGATTGTCGGGGCGGTGCTAGCGGCGCGGTCTCGCCGGGTCCCGGTATTGCTGGACGGTTATGTGGCAACGGCGGCGGCGGCCGTGTTGGAAGCGACCCGCCCCGGTGCCCTCGACCATACCCGCATCGGCCACGTTTCGACGGAACCGGGGCACCGCTTGTTGTTGGATAAACTGGCCAAGACGCCGCTGCTGGATTTGAACATGCGGCTCGGCGAAGCCACGGGTGCGGTGCTGGCGGTTCAGGTTTTAAAAGCAGCCGTAGCGTGCCACACGGGCATGGCAACGTTCGAAGAAGGCGGCGTTACCGGAAAATTGGGGTAATTATCCGTTACTCGTCCGCATAAGAGTCTTCGCCCATGGCAGCAGCATCGGAATCCTGATCAATACGCCGTTTCAGACGCAGCATTTCGCGGCGCCGGGCATCTTCAGCGATTAGGTTTTCGACGTAGCGGCCCTGGAACATGTTGATGCCCATGGAGCGTCCGAAATCAATCGATTCACGGTTATCGCAACGGCACAGGATGAGCCAGTCAGGGCCTCCCCGTTTGACGATATTGCGAATTTTCGCGCGCAACTCTTCGCCGCCATCGACCAGGTCCGTGTGCTTGATCAGCTTGGCGGTATCGGCGCCCAGACGCTCGCGGTCGATGATGCCGATGGTTTCCATGGTCAGGCCGTCGATGCAGACCTTGTAGCCCTTATCCTGAACAAATTCCCGGGCAAAGACGTAGGAATTGAGGTCACAGAAGATGTCTTCTTTCTGTAGCTCTATAATCATCGCGCCGCGGCACCCCCGAACAGGTCAACAACCTGACTAACCCCGCACCCCTTTCGCTTTGCCCGCGTCGCTTCCAAGTGCTAGCTTCGGCGCGGCTTTGAGGGAAGCAACAAGAGATATCGATGGCGGTCAGAAAGAAGATTCTCGTTACCGGCGGCGCCGGGTTTGTCGGCTCGCACCTTTGCGAGCGGTTAGTTGAAGCCGGCCACGAGGTTTTGTGCGCCGATAACTTTTTCACCGGCACGCGGGACAATATCGCTGACCTGCTCGGCAGCCCGCATTTCGAGATGCTGCGCCACGATGTCACCTTCCCGCTCTATGTCGAGGCCGACGAGGTTTATAACCTGGCCTGCCCGGCATCGCCCATCCACTATCAATACGATCCCGTGCAAACGACCAAGACCTCGGTGCACGGCGCAATCAATATGCTGGGCCTAGCGAAACGGACAAAAGCCAAAATCCTGCAAGCATCGACCAGCGAAGTCTACGGCGACCCGGAAGTCCACCCGCAGACGGAAGACTATCTTGGCCGGGTCAACCCCATCGGCCCGCGCGGCTGTTATGACGAAGGCAAGCGGTGTGCCGAGACGCTGTTTTTCGATTATCACCGCCAGCACGGCACCAACATTCGGGTGGCCAGAATTTTTAATACCTATGGCCCGCGCATGCACCCGGACGACGGGCGCGTGGTGTCGAACTTTATCGTTCAGGCGCTGAAGGGCGATTCTATCACCATTTACGGCGACGGCAGCCAGACCCGGTCGTTTTGTTATGTGTCTGACCTGGTCGATGGCCTGATCGGCTTGATGGACGCACCCGACGATGTCACGGGGCCGATGAACCTCGGCAATCCGACGGAAATGACCATCCGCGAGCTGGCCGAGATGGTCATCGATATGGCCGGGGCTAAGTCCAAACTGGTGGAAAAAACCCTGCCCCGTGACGACCCGACACAACGCTGCCCGGATATTACGCTCGCTAAATCGGCGCTCGGGTGGGAGCCAAAAGTGGCGCTGAAACAAGGCTTGGAAAAAACCATCGCCTATTTTGAAGCCACCTTGTAAACGGGCCGAGGCATGAATATAAAAAATTTCTATAACGCTGAGATAGACGCCCACCAGGCCGCCGCCGACGCCACGCGAGAGGCCTTGTTTGAGCCATTTTCGAGACTCGCAAGTATTTGCGTTGACGCCATCAGCGCCGGTAACAAGCTGGTCTTTTTCGGCAATGGCGGCAGTGCGGCGGACTGTCAGCACATCGCCACCGAATTGACCATCCGCTACGTCACCGACCGCGCCCCCATCGCCGCCCTGGCCTTGACCACGGACACGTCGGCGTTGACGGCGGCGGGCAATGATCTGGGTTTTGAGAATATTTTTGCCCGCCAGATCGAGGCGCTTTGCCGTCCCGGTGACGTCGCCATCGCCATTTCCACTTCGGGAAATAGCGCCAACATCATACGTGGGCTGGAAAAAGCCAGGGATACGGGCCTCGCGGTGACGGGCTTTGGTGGCAAAGGTGGCGGCAAAATGATCGGACTTTGCGATCCGTTATTGGTCGTGCCGTCCGATATCACGTCGCGTATTCAGGAAATGCACATTACACTAGGTCATATGTTGTGCGGTGCGCTGGAACAAGAACTGGACCTGATATGAACGAACGCTCGCATTTAATACCACTGTTAGGCGCGCTGGCCGGCACGCGTGTTCTTTCCGTCGGCGACGTCATGTTAGACCATTTTCAGTACGGCTCGGTTGATCGCATTTCCCCGGAAGCGCCGATCCCGGTGCTGACTATTGAGCGCGAAGAAGCGATGCTGGGCGGGGCAGGAAATGTCGTGCGCAATTTGGTGGCGCTCGGCGCCGAAGCCCGGTTTGTCACCATTATCGGCAACGATGCGGCGGGCAAGGATGTTGCGCGCAAAATCAAGAAACTCGGCATTAAAGATACGCCCACCATCGACAAGGACCGCCAGACTTCGACCAAAACGCGCTATATGGCGGGCGCCCAACAGGTCATGCGCGCCGACAGGGAAACCGCGCACGTATTATCACCCCGCACCGAGGCCAAATTTATTCGCGCCGCCAATGGTGCCATGCGCGGCTGCAAGGCCATGGTGCTGTCCGATTATGGCAAGGGCGCGTTGAGCGATACGGTGCTGGCAAAAGTTATTCGCGCCGCCAAAAAAGCCAAAATGCCCGTCATTGTCGATCCCAAGGGAACTGATTTTGGGCGCTATAAGGGCGCTGACCTGATCACGCCCAACTTAAAAGAGTTGGTGGGCGCAACTGGGCTGGCGACCGCCACCGACGCCGATGTCGTCAAGGCGGCGAAAAAACTGATCAAGCAATACCGCTTCGTCGCGGTCATTGTAACCCGCAGCGCCGATGGCATGAGCGTCGTTCCGGCAAAAGGTCGGGTTCACCATTTGCCCGCAGAAGCCCAGGAAGTATTCGACGTATCCGGCGCCGGGGACACCGTCGCTGCGGCCATCGGCGCAGCACTTGGGGCCGGGCTGGATTTATCGCAAGCCGCCATGCTGGCCAATGTTGCCGCCGGCATCGTCGTCGGCAAGGTCGGTACCGCCGCCGCATATGCCGCCGACATCGTCGCCGCCCTCCACCACCAGGACCTGAGCACGGCGGAAGCAAAAATTTTAACCGCGGCTCAGGCCAAAGACCGCATCGGAGTCTGGCGTCACGAGGGACACAAAGTTGGCTTCACCAATGGCTGTTTCGATTTGCTGCATCCCGGTCACGTGTCGCTGCTAAAACAGGCCCGCAAAGCCTGTGGGCGATTGATCGTGGGCCTAAATTCCGACGCCTCGGTAACGAAGCTTAAAGGCAAAGGCCGCCCGGTTCAGTCGGAAGCCGCCCGGGCAACGGTGCTGGCGTCGCTGGCGACGGTGGACGCCGTCGTCATCTTTCCGGAAAAAACGCCGATTAACCTGATCAAGGCGTTCAAGCCCGAGGTGCTGGTCAAGGGCGCCGACTATAAAGCCGATCAGGTCGTCGGCGCCGACGTCGTCGCAAAATACGGCGGTACGGTGAAGCTAGCGAAGCTGGAGGCCGGCCACAGCACCTCTGCAACCATCGCCCGAATGGCTAAGTAATCCGTTTTGGAACCGCTTCAGGCGCACGTGATCTACGGGTCGGCCTAGGCCAGCTTCGGCACGGTTCATTCGATCCTTGCCGGGTTTGTCGCCAAAAATCGCCTGGAGCGCCTAATTCGCCGCGAAGAGCTTCTTCCAGAAGCCTTCCCCGTCCTGACCCGGCACGGGGTGCGCATTGCCGCCCGGCAAGTCCCGTACGGGCAGCCCGGCATGAGCTGTTTCCATGAACTTCCGCCACAGACGAGCCGGCAGGCCGCCGCCGGTGACTTTGTTCATGGGCTTAGCATTGTCGTTGCCCATCCACACGCCGGCGAC
>JAZFSL010000224.1:0-13370 GCA_036446135.1 Rhodospirillales bacterium
GACGTCAAGGATATCTGCTACGCTACCCAGAACCGTCAACACGCGGTGCGCTCCATGGCCGAACACGTCGACATGTTGTTGGTGGTTGGCGCCACCAACAGTTCCAATTCCAACCGGCTTCGGGAAATTGGTAGCGAGCTGGGCGTTCCCAGCTACCTGATCGATGATGCCGATCATCTCGATCCGCAGTGGCTGGACGGCGTTAAAATCGTCGGCATTACGGCGGGCGCCTCGGCGCCGGAAGAACTGGTCCAGGAACTGATCGCGTGCCTGGACGATTTTGGCACGGTCACCTTAAAGAAGCTGGACGGCGTCGAAGAAAACATC
The DNA here is from genome assembly GCA_036446135.1 of Rhodospirillales bacterium. Classification (GTDB taxonomy): domain Bacteria; phylum Pseudomonadota; class Alphaproteobacteria; order Rhodospirillales; family Casp-alpha2; genus Casp-alpha2. Next base: position 328 of record JAZFSL010000224.1, read on the forward strand.
ACCTTCAAGCTTCCCCGCGAGCTCAAGAATGCCGTCCACCAAAAAGAGCAGCGCGCCTGATGCCTGTGCCGCTGATACAACAAGCCCGCGTCGGCGCCTATATCATGGCCCAGCGCCTGAAGGGCAACGACAAATATCCCCTGGTGTTGATGCTGGAGCCTTTATTCCGCTGCAATCTGGCCTGCGTCGGGTGTGGCAAGATCGACTACGAAGACGATATCCTCAACAAGCGGCTCAGTGTTCGCGAATGCCTGGACGCCGTCGATGAATGCGGCGCGCCCATCGTCTCCATCCCCGGCGGCGAACCACTGATCCACAAGGATATTGTCGAAATCGTCGAAGGCATCGTCGAACGCAAAAAATTCGTCTATTTCTGCACCAACGCGTTGCTGCTGGAAAAGCGGCTTGATGATTTTAAGCCGAGCCCGTATCTGACATTTTCCGTCCATCTCGATGGCATGGAAGAACATCACGACCGTGCGGTTTCACAACCTGGCGTGTTTAAGCGGGCCGTTTCGGCGATCAGGGCGGCCAAGAAAAAAGGCTTCCGGGTCAACGTCAACTGCACGCTGTTTGACCAGATGGACGCCAAACAAGCCGCCGAATTTTTTAACTTCGCCTGCAACGATTTGGGCGTCGAGGGGATTACCATCTCACCGGGCTACGCCTATGAGCGCGCCCCCGATCAGCAACATTTTTTGTCGCGCACCAAAACCAAGCAGTTGTTCCGCGATATCTTCAAGCTCAAGGGCGACAACAAGTGGCGGTTTTCCCAGTCGGTCCTGTTCATGGACTTCCTTGCCGGAAACCAGCAATACCATTGCACGCCCTGGGGCAACCCGACGCGCAATATCTTCGGCTGGCAGCGGCCATGCTACTTGCTGGCCGAAGGCTACGCCGACAGCTTCAAAGACCTGATGGAGAAAACTAACTGGGACAATTACGGCACCGGAAAATATGAGAAATGCGCCAATTGCATGGTCCATTGCGGGTATGAGCCGACTGCCGTTACCGATGTCGTCTCGCACCCCATCAAGGCATTAAGCGTGTTCTTCAAGGGCGTCGAGACGGAAAAGCCGATGGCGCTTGACATTCCCCTGGAAAATCAGCGCCCGGCCGAATACGTGTTCGAAGGGTTGGTCAAAACGCTGACCCAGAAACAGGCCGAAGAAGTATCACTGAAAGCGAAACAAGGGACCGGCGAGACCAGCAACGCGGCCTAACGTCGCCATCGCCTTAGCGTTATTCCCGGCCAGCCCGATCAGCGCCGGCAAATCCCACGGATGCTTCGCCAATCCCGACAACACGGCGACATAATTTGTCCGCCCGTCTTCGCGAATACTTCCAAACACCCATTCGGGTATCCCCCGATGAACGGGGTCGGCAACGACGCGCACGACCAAAAATGCAACGCCCGCTTCCACCGCCGCGCACCCGATGGCGTGGCTTTCCATATCAACGGCGGCAGCAGACGTCGCCAGACCCAGGGCGCGCTTTTTGTCAGGCGTTGCGACAACCGTGGCCGAGCCAGTCATTGACCGAACGACGCCATCATCGTCCAATTCAGCCAGCAATCGTTCCCGCCACGCCGCATCCGTCTCGAAAACCCGGCCATCGGCATCGAAAACTTTGTCGGCCAAAACAAGGTCTCCCGGTTCCAGCCCGTCAACCAGTCCACCGGCGGTGCCGAAGCTGAGCAGGGCCTCGCAGCCATCTGCAATCAAGGCCGTCGCAAGGTCATAGGCACGTTCCGATGATGCACCAGCCACCCGGACAATGGGGAACCCGTCCAGGCAGTCCGCTTCACGGGTCATCCCGGTGATGACGCCGATGCGGGTCACCTAAAAGCCTAAATTCCGAAGGAGGGAAATTTGTTATCGGCGCCCTGGAGTTCCCGGTAACGCGCTAGAGTCCACAATGGGAAATAGGCGCTATAGCCGTGGTAACGCAGGTAAAACACCCTGGGAAATCCAACGGCGTTGAAATATTCTTCTTGCCACTTTCCGCCCGTGCGCTCGGCTTGCAACAGGTAACTAATTCCCCGCTCGACGGACTTGTCGCCCACTTCACCAGCCGCCATCAACCCCAACAGCGCCCACGAGGTTTGCGACGGGGTGCTGGTTTTTACTTCGTCCCGGCGGTGCTGCCAGTAGGTCGAGCAATCCTCGCCCCATCCGCCATCGGGGCGTTGCGTATATTTTAACCAGTCAACAGCGCGGCGGATATGCGGCGCTTGCATGTCCTCGCCGACGGCATTGAAGGCGCAAAGAACGGACCAGGTGCCATACACATAATTATTGCCCCAGCGCCCGAACCAGGATCCTTCCTCATCCTGTTCGGCCCGCAGGTATTCCAGCCCCCGGGCGACTGCGGGATGTTCCTTGTCATACCCCAACTGCGCCAGCATGCCGATACACCGGGCACTGACATCCGCCGTCGGCGGATCCAGAAGCGCGCCATGATCGGCAAAGGGGATGTTTTGTAAAAACATGTGGTTGTTGTCGACGTCGAACGCGCCCCAGCCGCCGTTGCTACTTTGCATGCCGATAATCCATTCGGCCGCACGCTCGATGGCAACCTTGTATTTAACCGGGTCTGCCCTATGCAGGGCCATGGCGACGACGGCGGTATCATCCACATCCGGGTAAAAATCGTTCCAGTACTGGAAAGCCCAACCGCCGGGGCGGATATCGGCGCTGTAGGCTCGCCAATCGCCGACGACATCAAGAATTTGGCGTCCGAGTAACCATTCGTTGGCCGACGACAGGATTGGGTCGTTCTCTCTCATTCCGGATTCCTGTATGGCGAGCAACGTCAATCCGGTGTCCCAGACAGGCGACAGGCAGGGCTGGCAATAGCCCCAATCGTCACGCAGCACGAGCAGCTTGTCGATGGCCTTGCGGCAGATCAGCACATTGGGGTGGTCCTTGCCGTATCCGAGGGCATCATACGCCATCATCGCATTGGCCATGGCCGGAAAGATGCCGCCAAGACCGTCTTCGCCGTTAAGGCGGTCTTCAATGAATTGCATCGCCCTGTTGATGGCTTTCTTTTCACACCACTTGGGAATCATAGGTTCCATCAAACGGGCTAAATAATCCACTACCAGCATCATCCCCCCCAACCAGCTCCCCGTCGGGTTGGACATGTAATAGCCGTGCTCGAAGGCAGGGATGACGAATAATTCCGCAATCCCTACGCCGTGCGGATTTTTGGCTCTTGGTTTCAGCGCCGCCAACACTTTTAGCGGCACCATCACCGTGCGCGACCAGTAAGAAACCTTGTCGATATGAAACAGCGCCCATTTCGGCAGCAACAATGCTTCGACCCGGATCACCGGCAGCGCGCGCCACGGCACCTGTCCGAACAAGGCCAGCGCAAAACGGGTAAAGACATTGGCTTTCGCCGCCCCGCCGTGCTCCAGAATGGCTTTCCTGGCCCAGCGCATATAAGGCGCGTCGATATCCTCGCCGGTCAGCTTCAAGGCGTAATACGCCTTGACCGAGACGCTGAGGTTGAAATCGCCGTCATGGTAGAGCGGCCAGCCGCCGTGCTTGCCCTGGGTTTCTTTCAGGTAGGCGGTGAGTTTGTGTTCCACCTCATCATCGATTTCGCCCAAGAAATGATTGAGCATGATGTATTCGGACGGGATGGTGGCATCGGCCTCAAGCTCAAAGGCCCAGTGACCGTCTTCGGCTTGCTGGTCGACAAGCCAGTCCCTGGCTTCGCCGATGACCCGGTCGATCTCGGAAAGATTGGCCTTAGCGGAGGCTTTACCTTGCCCCGGTGATGTCGGCACTAACTCAAGCATGACCATTTGGCGCCCTTACAGAATTTCCCCGACCCGGTGATATTACAGGGTTGTTACAAAAATATGACTTTAATTCAAGTCTTTGATAACAAAACCGTTTCAGAAGCGGTGACGCCGGAACGAATACTTCCTTCGATTGTTGCGGGAAGGCCTGTGTCCGTCCAATCCCCTGCCAGACAAAGATTTTTCCAGGGGACGGACAAATGGCGGCGCAATTTGACCTGTTGGGGGGTCTGGGCGAACGTCGCGCGCTTTTCTTTAACGATCCGGTGTTTCCCCAAGGGCGCGTCTCCCAAATCGAGGGCAGCGGCGACTTCGGCCCACAGGCTGGCGGCAATATCGTCGGCGTCGTCATCGGCCAGATCATCGGCAGCGCTGACCGTAACCGAGGCCATATCACCGCGGACAAATAACCATTGGGAAACGCCCCCGACCAGGCCTAAGAATGAAATGTCCCCGGTTTCCCCGTCGAGGCGGAAATGGCCGTTGACGATGGCGCGGCTGTCCGTCGGCGTTTGCAGCCCGGCCACCAGATTGGCAGCGACGGCGGGGGGCGTCGCCAAAATCACCTGATCTTCGTCGCCCAGGGTCACGTCTGCTGTGGCGAACGCCAGGCCAGTGACGTTGTCGTCGGTCACCCGGAATTCGCGCAGGCGCTGGTTGAAGGAAACTTCGACGCCTCTTTCCAGCAGAAATTTGAGCGCCGGGTCGATAAAACTTTCACTCAAGCCATCTTTGGCGATCAAGGGGCGCGACGCGGCCTCGCCACGGCCAAAGGTTTCCCGGATCACCGGCCACAATAAAGACGCTGCCCCCTCTCCGGCGTCGGTGTTGAGAACGGCGACGGCCAGCGGTTCGAGGAATTTCCGGTATAACGCGCTCGACGTATCCAGGCATCCGGCGACCGTGGCCTCATCACCGGCCCAAGCCAGTTTCAGGGCCTTCAGGTAATCCAGTGGGCGGGTTCCCAGAATGCGCCGAGACTTGGAAAAAATCCACCACGGAATGATCCCTTTATCCATTGCCATGGTCCAGCGTTCGTTGCTCGCCAGATCGAGGAACGGAAACACTGCCTTGCCCGGCCCGACCAGGCTGTCTTCGGCGCCGATGTCTTTCAGGTAGCCGAGCGCCGCCTTGTTGCCGCTTAGCAATAAATGATTGCCGTTATCGATGCGCCGCTCCAGCGTTTCATCGAAAAACGACCGGCACCGCCCACCGGCGTGGCCCGCGCCTTCATGCAGGCTGACATCGCGCCCAGCCTTGCATAATTGCACTGCCGCCGACAGGCCGGCCAGCCCGGCGCCGATGATGTGGGTGCGCGCCACTAAAATAACCCGAAGCGAAAGACGATCCAGAGCTTCAGGGGCTTGGACAGGCCGACGGGAAAATACAGGTTGCGCCAACCGCGACGCATCAAATTGTCGAGCACTCGGCAGTAGACTTCCTTCATCATTCTGGCGGGACGGATTTTTTCCCGCTCCAGACCAGCCATGATCGTTTCCGCTTGCTCAAAACGGTTCGCCGCTATTCCGGCGATGACTTCACAAGCTCTAGAAAAACCATCACTTTCAAGGATATCGCTGAGTTCTCCGTCCGCCACATCATGGGCCGTCAGCAGGTCCTGGGGGATATAAAGCCGGTCGCGTTCGGCGTCCTCGGCGATGTCTCTTAAAATATTGGTCAATTGCAGCGCCTGGCCCAGGGCAAAGGCCAAATCGCGGCCGCGATCGCCGTCGATCCCGAAGACGCAGTTGGAAAGCCTGCCGACGGCGCACGCAACCCGGTCGCAATACAGGTTCAACTCGTCCATGTCGGCAAGGCGGACACGGTCATGGGCGTCCATTTCCATGCCGTCGATGACGGCCTGGAAATCCTCTTTGCGAAGCTCGAATATATCGAGCGCACCGGCCAAAGCCTGCATCACCGGGTGGCGTGGGTGGTTTCCGTAAAGCCGCTCGAGTTCGCCGCGCCATAGTCCCAGTTGCGTCTTTTTCACCTCAATCGGCTCGCTGCCGTCGGCAATGTCATCGACCTCGCGGCTGAAAGCATAGATGCCGAACATGGCGTGGCGTTTCTTGGGCGGCAGCACGCGCATGGCCCAGTAAAAAGACGTGCCCGACCGGCGAACGATGTTTTCCGCATGGACGACAGGGTCAACGGCGGGTTGTGCCAATGTTTCGTTCATAGGGATTATGTACCCTAACAGCGCCCCGGCGTCACCTATTGGGGCCGTAATGACGGCCTTTCCAGGACCCGCCCCGGCCACGCCAATACTTCACTGCTGACGCAATCGTCATCAGAGTATAAAAAAGCGCCGATACGGGCAGCAAGACGCCCCACATGGGCGATAGTTGATACAGTAGTAACGTCGGCCCGAAAGCCCACTGCATCAGCCCCCACCACGTCACCAGCCCGATCACCACCACTTCGGGGCTCCCGCCCAGCAACGCCATCGCAGCCAGAGGCGGGATAAGATATATAACCACCATGCCCAACACCGCGCCAACCAGGCCCAGGAAAGAGTTGTTCAGTTGTTCAAACGCGGTGCGCGATACCATGTGCCAGATTTCGCTTAAACGCTCGTAACGCCGCTGGCTCCTAACCTTGTCCGTCAGACCTAGCCAGATGCGGCCATTGTTCTTGATTATCCCGGCCAAGGCGCAATCGTCGATCAGCCGCCCCTGAATGGCATCGATTCCACCAGCGGCTTTCAAGGCGTCACGGTGCACCAGCATGCAGCCCCCGGCGGCCGCCGCGGTCGATTTGGCCGGGTCGTTGACCCACGCAAACGGGAACAATTTTTGGAAAAAAAACACGAAGGCCGGTATCAGCAGCTTTTCCCAAAAACTTTCACAGCGCAACAACACCATCAGCGACACAAGATCGAGGTTTTCAGCCTCGGCCTTGGCCACCAGTCGTTGCAGGCTTTGCGCATCATGGGTGATATCGGCATCGGTCAGCAGCACAAACGGTGCATCCCCGTGCGTCCGGTCGGCTTCGTTAAGGCCTTGTTTGATCGCCCACAGCTTGCCTGACCAGCCCGGTGCCAATGGCTGGCCCTTGATAATCGTCAGGTTCTTATCTTCACCCGCGGCGCCCGCCGTGCCATCGTCGCTGTTGTCATCGACGACAATAATTGACACCGGCCCGCCATAAACTTGCCCCAACAGCGAGGCGACCGTCGCGCCAATGATTTCGGCTTCGTTGCGAGCCGGGATGACGGCGACGACGGCGGGCCAATCGGTGCGTTTTGGGTCGGCGTCATCCAGGCGCTGATCAGCGCGCCAAAATTTCCCCCGAAATTCCAGAAGCCCGATCCAGATGACAAAAGGTATCAGGGCGATAGACAGGCCCAAATTCATTATATCCACGCTCGAAACACACCCTTTATGCAGCACCAGATATAATTCGCTTTGGAAAGTTGCACCCGTTTGGGGTTCAAAGGATCCTGATCACGCAGCATGCGCACCAGCAGGGCGGCGATTTCAATAATGACGGAGGATTCCATGGCCAGACGTCGGCTTTGCAGGCCACCGGGTAGCGCCCGGGCCTCGGCCAACAGGCTTCCCGTGGCGTCCAGGCAGCGGTTGATGACCCTTCTCAAGCCCGGCGAGCAGGCGTTTTCTTTCAGGTCTTCGACACCGACACCCGCTTCTTTGATCCAGTTTTCCGGCAAATACACCCGGTCCAGCGTCAAGAAGTCATCTTTGCAATCTTGCAGGTGGTTGATGACCTGCAACGCCTTACACAAGGCGTCCGATGGTCCATAACCGTCCGACGATCCGCCATGCAGGTCGAGCAGGTAACGCCCGACGGGGGCGGCGGACAGGATGCAATAGCCCATCAGGTCATCCCAATCCCTGTAGCGCCCCTTGGTCGCGTCCTGCTTGAACGCCGTAATCAGATCGACGCAATGGTCCGCCGATACGCCGGTTTGCTTGAGACTGTCGCGCATGGCGTGGGCGGTCGTGAATGCCGCATTTTCGGTCTCCATGCCCTGGACGGCTTTTTCGAAACCGTCCATCCGCGCGACTTTTTCCTTCGCCGCCAGGGCCGGGTTGTCGGCGATATCGTCGATGGCGCGGGCAAAAGCATAATAGGCCGCGATATGCGGGCGCAGCGCCGCCGGCAACAACCAGGAACCGACGGGAAAGTTCTCATAGGCCGCGTCCTTCCCGGACGGCGTTTCGACCGAAGATTTGGGTGCTTGGTTCATGGATACGGCTTTAGAAGGTTAACGGGGCCCAAGCCATCAGCTATTGGCTTGAATCCGTTTTTTCAGCTCACCCAGCAGGGCTTCGAGGGACCCGCCGTTCTGCTTGATGAACGAGGCGAACTCCGATTTCTGGGTCATGATCATGGAAATGCCTTCGACCATGATGTCGATGATTTTATAGTTCCCTTTCTTGAAGCGAACCCGCCAGGCGACTTTCAGCGGTTTCGAGCTATCGACGCTGATCATTGTCGAATTCACGATGACGTCTTTTTTGCCCCGCATCTGGGCTTGCTCAATCAGCAATTTTTCGCCGGAATATTTGGCAAACCGATCAGCATACGTGGCGACCAGCAGGTCTTCGAACAATTGCAGGTATTCCTCTTTTTCGCCGTCTGACGCCTTGCGCCAATGGCGGCCCAAGACGAACTTGGCGATTCCTTTGACGGCGAAATTCTTGTTCATCAAAGCGCGGAAACGATTGGCCCGTTCGGCTTTATTTATATCCTTGCCGGCCAGCGTGGAAATAGCGTCTTGCGTCAGCTTTTCAACAAATTTACGCGCACCGTCGTCAAATTCACCGGCAAGCGCTTGAGAGGGCGCGCCCGCGCTCAACAAAACGGCCAGCAAAATAGAAGCCATCCAGGCGGTTAAAAAATTCCGACGTCCCAACATGGTAACGGTACTCCCCACAGTCTTCTCCCCCCTCAAGGCAACCAAGGCCCAGAATAATAACAGGTTACGATCAAAATCGGAGCAGAAATATGACCAAAAATCGGACAAAAACGCATTCAGGGCTGTTGTTTGTATTACACGCCAACCGCTATGATCGGCCTTAAATACCAACAACAGGAACATTAAGCATGGTGCTGGACCCTTATTTTGAGCCGTCTACCGGCGGCGACAAGGCGTTTACGATGGAGGCGCCGAAAATAAAATTCGGCGCCGGCTCGCTTGGGGAGCTCGGCGACGACGCCAAGGCCCTGGGCATGACAAAGGTGGCGCTTTATACGGACCCCACCGTTGCCAAGCTGGAACCGCTGGCTATTGCCAGAAAATCCCTGCTCGACGCAGGCATCGACGTCGATGTCTATGATTTGTCCGAGGTCGAACCGACGGACCGTTCGTTCAAGGCCGGTACGGAATTCGCCAATGCGGGAAACTTCGACGGGTTTGTATCCGTCGGCGGCGGGTCTGTCATGGATACGGCCAAGGCGTCGAATTTGTATTCCACCTATCCGGACGATTTTTTGGCCTACGTCAACGCCCCCATCGGCGCTGCTAAGTCAATTCCCGGCCCGTTGAAACCCCATATTGCCTGCCCGACAACCTTCGGCACGGCCAGCGAATGCACGGGTATCGCCATATTCGATCTGCTCGACATGGAGGCAAAGACCGGCATTGCCAACGCCCGCTTGCGGCCAAACTTGGGAATCCTCGACCCGAACGCGCTGGCCACCCTGCCCCGGTCTATTGTCGCCGCCAACGGGTTCGATGTGTTTTCCCATGCCGTCGAAAGCCTGACGGCACGACCGTTCAGCCAACGCCCGGCGCCGGCAGATTCCAACAAACGGCCCCTTGGCCAAGGCGCCAACCCGTATAGCGATCTGGCGTGCGCCGAAGCCATCCGGCTGATCGGCGCCAATCTGGTTGATGCCGTCGTTGAGACCGACAACAGCGCCTTTCACGAGGCCTTGATGTTCGCCGGCATGCTGGCCGGGATCGGTTTTGGCAACGCCGGGTGTCATTTGCCGCACGGCATGTCTTATGCCGTCGCCGGGCTGGCGCACACGTATAGCGCACCCGGCTGGCCGTCCAATCACCCCATGGTGCCGCATGGCATATCGGTCATCGTGAACGCGCCGGCGGTGTTCCGGTTTACCGGGCCCGCCTGCCCCGAACGTCACCTGAAAGCCGCCGAGGCTATGGGGGCGGATATAAGCGGTGCAAAACTTGAAGATGCCGGTGACGTTCTGGCCGACAGGGTCATCGAGATGATGAAACAATGCGACATGCCAAACGGGCTTCAAGGCGTCGGCTATTCGGAAGATGAGCTGGACGCACTCACAGACCGGGCTTTTCTGCAAAAACGCCTGCTTGATAATGCTTCCCGGGTACCGGATCAGAGGCAGCTCAAGGAACTGTTCCGGGCGGCGCTCAGCTATTGGTAGGGACGATGTCCGCCAGCCACGAAACGGAGGCTGCGGCGTCGGCCAGGGCCGCTTCTTCGGACGTGAATGTCCGTTTGCCATAGACCCCGATGGGAAACCAGCCCAGCGCGTCTTCCAAATCGCGGCGAAATTCTTCGAACCCGAAACTTCCGTCCGGGCGCAGGAAAATATCGACGCAGCGCCCACCATCGGTTGTTTCGATGGACTGCATAACCTTGTTTTTGTGCGCCATCAGGCTTCTGCCCGCCCGCGAAGCTCCGCCAACAGGGTATCGGGGATATGGACGCCGTCTTTTTCGGCCCGCCTGCGGTTATCGAGCCTGCGCTGTCCCGGAAGGCGTGTGCCGGGCTGATTGGTGATGGCGCTGAATAGCGTTTCCATGCGCTCGGCGAACCCCTCGCCGCCCAACCGTTCGGGCGCCAAGACGATGAAAAACTGGCCGGTGGCCGGCGGCGGGCCTTCGGCGTCGAAGAACGAGGAGGCCTCGAAGCCGAAGTGTGATCCGGTCATGGCGGCGCTGATGATTTCCACCATCAGCGCCAGCGCCGCCCCCTTGGCGTCGCCGATGGGCAGCAATGAGCCGCCGTCCATGGCCTTGGCCGCATCCGTGGTAGGCTTACCGTCTGAGTCCGTCGCCAGGCCTTCGTCCAGACTTTCCCCCGCATCAGCGGCGAGCTTGATCTTGCCCCGGACAATCTTGGTCATACTAAGATCGATGACCAGCGGTGCAGCCGATGGGCGCGGGCAGGCGAAGGCGATGACATTAACTCCGTAAAGCGCCTGGTTGCCGCCCCAGGGCGCGATGGCGGCCGGCGAATTGAGGAACATCATGGAGGCCAAGCCCTTTTCCGCCAGTTTCTCAACATGGTACCCGCCAACGCCGGCATGATGCGAATTGCCGATGGCAACGGCGACGATGCCGGTTTCCCCGACCAGTTCGGCGGCGCGGCCCAGTCCCATTTCCATGGCCGGATAGGAGAAGCCGTTTTTGGCGTCGACGCGAAGAACCGCGCTTGCCGTTTCGGTAATTTCAGGGATGGCGAAGCCGTTCGCCTTGCCGCTTTTGGCCTGATCCGCATAGGCCGGCAAGCGGGCGACGCCATGCGACGTAATGCCGTCGGCGTCGGCCCTGACGAGGGCGTCTGCGACGATGGCGGCGTTTTCGGCAGAGGTATTCGACGCCACCAGCACGCCGGCGGCCAAGTTCCTCAGGTCATCAAGGCTGATGACCACGAAATCCTAAGCGCTTCGGTAGAGCTTGGTCAGCACAAATTCCTTGTGGCCGAGCGTTTCCGCTGCCGTCAGGCGTCCGTTACAGGTGCGGATACAGATATCGATGAGCGCATCGCCGGCCTGGTTCATATTCATTTGGCGCCTGAGGATGCCGGAAACGTCGAGATCCACGTGTTCGCCCATGGTTCGGACCGTGCGCGGGTTGGCGGAAAGTTTGATCACCGGCTCGATGGGATTGCCGATAATGTTGCCCTGGCCGGTCGGGAACAGGTGCACGACAAACCCGGCCGCCGCCTGCAGTGTCACGCATTCCGCCGCCGCCGACGATGTGTCCATGAAATAGAGACCGGCGCCTTTCTTCGGCGCCTCGGCCGGACCCAAAACGTCGATATACTTGGCCCGCTTGCCGATTTTTTCCAGGTTTCCGAAGGCTTTCTCCTCGATCGTGGTGAGGCCGCCTTCGATGTTGCCCTTGGTCGGCTGGCTGTCGGACAAATCATCGGTTTTAAACGGCTCGATAACATCGTCCATATAAGCCTGCCAGGTTTTCATGAATTTCTGGCCGATTTCCTTGGTTTTGCCGCGTTTGGCGCAGTTCAATTCGGCGCCGGTGATTTCAGACGTTTCACCGAAGCACGTGGTCGCGCCCCAACGGTCCAACTTGTCGATGCAGTTGCCGACCGTCGGGTTTGACGCCAACCCGGACGTCGTGTCGGACTCGCCACATTTGACGGAAACCCATAATTCCTCAGGCCCGCACTCTTCGCGCTGAATTTCCGACGCCCAATGCAGAAATTCCTTGGCCTGTGTGCTCGCCGCCTGGATGGTTTTGTGGTCGCCGTTCTGTTCGATAGAGAACCCGGCGACGGGTTTGCCGGTCTTGGCAATGCCGCTGACGATACGCTGGGTCCAGCCGGCTTCGATGCCGATAACAATGACGGCAGCGACGTTGGGGTTGGCCCCGGTGCCGATTATTGTGCGGAAATGCAAATCCAGGTCTTCGCCGAACTGTAACCGGCCATAGGGATGCGGCAACGCCATGGTGCCGGGAATGTTATGGGCGACGGCCTCACAGGCAGCATTGGAAAGGTCGTCCAGGGGTAGAATAATGACGTGGTTACGGACCCCGACACGTCCGTTTTCACGCCGATAGCCCATGAACGAGGGTTTTCCGCCCTTGCGGATCGGACGGTGGCGGAGCGAAGGACGGACAAAAGTCGCGTCCTCTACGTGCACAGGCACCTTGGGCGCACGAGTGCGCTTGACGCCCACGGACCTTGCCTGGAATTTACCCGTGGATTTAACCTTCTGCCTTTTCGCCGAACCCCGTTTCACCAGGGCTTTTGCTTTTTTGCTCCTCATACTCTCCCTTTCACTAACGCCGCTTTTTGGCCTTAGCCTTTTTCTTTTTAGCCGGTGCCTTCTTCTTTTTGGCAGCGGGCTTTTTCTTGGCGGGCTTTTTCTTCTTAGCCGCCGTCTTGCGCTTGGCCGGGGCTTTCTTCTTAGCCTTAGCCTTTTTCTTGGCGGGTTTCTTTTTCTTCGCCGCCGTCTTGCGCTTGGCCGGGGCTTTCTTCTTAGCCGCAGCCTTTTTCTTGGCAGGCTTCTTTTTCTTCGC
>JAZFSL010000225.1:0-4462 GCA_036446135.1 Rhodospirillales bacterium
CCGTGCGAGAGAAGCCAGTTGAGGCGGGCGCCGATCAGCATCACCACGTCGGATTCCTTCAGCACCAGCGAGCGCGCCGGCCCCGCCGAGAGTGGATGCGTGTCAGGCAATAGCCCCTTGGCCATGCTCATGGGCAGATAGGGAATGCCGCTTTTCTCCACCAGCGCGCGGATATCGTCATCGGCCTGGGCGTAGGCGGCTCCCTTGCCTAAGATGATCAGGGGTCGCTTGGCGCCCTTCAACACCTCGAGCGCACGCGCCACTGCTTCCGGCGCCGGCAACTGGCTGGGGGCAGGGTCGGTGACCTTGACGAGCGAGTTGGCGCCGGCGTCTGCATCCATGGTCTGGCCCAGGAGTTGCCCCGGCAGGTCCAGATAGACACCGCCCGGCCGGCCGGAAACGGCGGCCCGGATGGAACGCGCAATGCCGATGCCGATGTCTTCGGCATGCAGAACCCTAAAGGCCGCCTTGCACAGCGGCTTGGCGATGGCCAATTGGTCCATTTCCTCGTAATCGCCCTGTTGAAGGTCGATAATCTCGCGTTCCGACGAACCGCTGATCAGGATCATCGGATAGCAGTTGGTCGTGGCATGGGCCAAGGCTGTCAATCCGTTAAGGAAACCGGGAGCCGACACGGTCATACAGATGCCGGGCTTTTTCGTCAGAAAGCCGGCGATCGCGGCCGCATAGCCGGCGTGCTGTTCGTGCCGGAAGGACAGAACGCGCATGCCTTCGGCCTGCATATAACGGCCCAAATCCGTGATCGGAATGCCGGGCACGTTATAGATCGTATTGATATCGTTGAGCTTGAGCGCGTCGATAACAAGATGAAAGCCGTCCGTCAGGGTGGCGACCCCAGGACCATCGTGTATTTCCTGAGTTATTCTATCAATTGCCGTATTTGAGCCTTTTTTCGGCATGGGCGTCCTTCCCTAGGTGAGGGACCGTCCCGGCTTCCCCCGGCCGGTTCGATTCCTATTCTAAATAATCCGCGTGTTTTTCGATGTGCAGCGCGAGATTCATCGAATGCTCGCGCACTAATTGGGCCGCCAGGTCTGCGTCCCTTTTTTCCAGGGCTTCAATGATATGCAGATGATCGATGATGGAGCGGTCGGCCCGGTCTTGTTCGGCAATAGTCCGGTCCCGGATGGACCGCATGTGAATAAACAGGTTGTCGGCTAGGTCACACAATAAATTACACTGGCTCAACCGCAAGATGGACTGGTGAAACTCGATATTGGTTTCAGAATATTCATCGATGTGGGCTTTTGCCTTATCGCCCTCGAAAGTAATGAACATCGTCCTCAGCGACGAAATTTCATCGTCCGTGGCTTTTTCAATGACCAAGCGCGCCGCCGTGCTTTCCAGTGCCGCCCAAACGGTAACGACTTCCAGCATTTCCGCCTTGGTCTTGCGCACGATATAAACACCGCGGCGCGGTACGATATGCACCAGGCCTTCCTGTTCCAGGCGGGCCAGGGCCTCGCGGACGGGAGTGCGGCTGATTTCAAGTTTTTCCGACAGACGGCGTTCATCAAGACGCAATTCCGCATCTTCGGCATAGATATTCATGGAAGTGATGGCCTGCTTCAAGGAATCGTAAATTTTATCCTTGAGGCTAAAATTAGTGTTGATCGGTTTAATAGCTAATTTCGTGTGGGCCATAACTGCTTACCAAATCCGGGCTTCGGTGTTTTAAAAAATTAAAAAACGAGATGCCAAGCAGAGAATAAAGCATCCCTCACATTCCTTGGTATACAATACACCAGGCCCCAGTCTTGGCAACCCGAAATCACGGAAACCGAAAGGACGCCTCTACTTTACCTCTTCCGGTTTTTTCATCCGGTCATAAATTATCTTCAGAACCGGCAGAAGGATCAGGACAAGAGCCAGGGTCATAATGACGCTGGCAAACGGCCGGGTGAAGAAGATCGAAAACGAGCCGCCGGAAATCAACAACGACTGGCGCAGCGCCGGCTCCGCCAATGGGCCTAAGACAATAGCCAGCACCGCCGGCGCCATCGGGTAATCCAGCTTCCGCATCAGGTAGCCGACAATGCCGAAGACCAACATCAGCCAGACATCGTGCATGTCCATGGTCGGCACGAAGCCGCCGACGATACAAAGGATGAAAATGACCGGCGCCAGGATGGTGAACGGCAGCCTCAAGACCCAGATAAATGCCGGAATGAAGGCGATGTTGATCAACAGCGAAAACAGGTTGGCGGCGTAGAGGCTGGCTATAAAACCCCAGACAAAATCTGGATAGTCGACGAACACCAGCGGCCCTGGTTCCAGACCCCAGATGACCATGCCGCCCAACAAGATCGCCGTCGTCGGTGATCCGGGAATGCCCAGCGTCAACATCGGCAGCATGGCCCCGGTCGACGCTGCGTTGTTGGCGGCTTCCGGCGCCACAATACCATTGATGTTGCCTTTTCCGTAAGATTCCGGATCCTTGGCGGTGGTCTTGGCGACACCGTAGGCCATCAAGGCGCCGGGCGTAGCGCCTGCGGCCGGCAGGATGCCGACAAAATAGCCGAGGAACGATCCCATCAACATTGTCTTCCAGGTTCCCAACAGTTCCCGAAGCGCCTTCATGGTTCTCTCATAACTGACCGTGGCCTGCGAAATCATCACCTCTCCCTTGGAGACCTCGATCGTCCACAGCATTTCGGCGATGCCGTAGATGCCAATGGCCAGGACCAGGAAGTTGATGCCGTGGAAGAAGCCCGTGATGCCGCCGAAGATCAGCCTCGGCTCGCCCGAAATGATGTCGAGACCGACGGCGCCGAACACCAATCCGATAGCAATTGAAAAAAGCGTCTTCGGAATGTCGTCACCGCCGAGCCCGACGAAGGTGGCAAACGCCATCAACATCAACGCAAAAATTTCCGGGGCGCCGAACGTCAGCGCGACTTCGGCCAAGGGCGGCGCGAACAGCGTGAACAGAATGACCCCGACACTGCCGCCGATGAACGACGCCGTCGCCGCCGCCACCAGGGCCTTGTCGGCATGTCCCTGCATGGCCATGGGCCGGCCGTCAAAGGTCGTCGCCACCGCCGTCGATGCGCCCGGAATACCTAACATGATCGAGGAGATGGCGCCGCCGTACATGGCCCCGTAATAGATCGCGCCAAGGAAAATGATGGCGCCGGTCGGCGGCACCAGGAAGGTCATCGGCAGCAGGATGGCGACGCCGTTGACCGACCCCAGCCCCGGCATGGCGCCGATAAACAACCCGACGGCGCAGCCGAGAATGATCAATCCAAGATTCAGCGGCTCGAAGGCGATGACAAAGCCATTTATAAGAAGGGACAGAATTTCCATGTGCGTTCAGAGGTTCTTTTAATGACGCCGAAGGGCGTGTTGCATATACGGAGGTCGGTGGAAGTCCGACAATATCAATAGAAAAAAGCAAATATGGGTTCGAACCAGGGATCGGTATATCCCTTGGGCAGGGTTTTCTGAAGCGCGATTTCAAAAAACAGGAAGGTCACTATCGGCGTCACAAAGGCAAAAATACCCGTCAGACGCCAGGAATGCCCCCCCATGAAACGAAGATAGAAAATAAGAAAAACCGGGATGGCGCCGTAAGCACCGACGATATGAAACAGGCCGATCATGACGGCGAGCGAACCGGCGTTGAGCAGGAATAGCCTCAACGTGCGGCTGTCCATAAACGTTTCTTCAGAACGGGATTCAGGCGTCAGGCGCTTGACCCCCCGGATCACGATGGCGATACAGGAAAGCAACATGACCACCGCTAACCAGAACGGCCACGCGCCGCCGCCGGGACCTTCACCGGCGATCCAGCCGATGGGCAGCTCGGCGCTTTTCCACATAAGGTAAAGGGAGAAGACCCCCATTACGATTCCCATGACAATTTCAGCCATGCGCATAACGGTAGTCTCCCCCCAAAAATACCTTATTTAAGTCTTTTATTAATCTACGTAATCAGACGATCAGGCTACTTAATGGCGCCCATCTTCATAAGAATGCCCTTCTGGACTTCTTTTTGCTCAAGCCAGTAACTCATGAGGGCATCGCCGGTGAGGAATCCACCCTGAAGGCTTTTCTTCTTCATGTAGCCCTGCCACTCCTTGGAGTTAAAGATCTTTTTGAACAGACCCTGGTAGTAGGCGGCAGCCTCTTTGCTTTGGCCCGGTGCACCAACGACGGTACGCTGCATGTAGTAGACGAAGTCCTTACCCAGTTCCTTGAAGGTCGGCGCATTCTTGAACAACGGCAGGCGCTTATCTGTGAAGGCGCCCAGTGCCACCGTCTTGCCGGCCTGATAGAAGCCGAGCTGTTCGGACGGGTTGTTGACGGTCGAGTTGGCGTTGTCGCCGGCCAGTTCCTTGGCAACGCGTCCGCCGCCCTTATAGGGGACGTACTTCATGTTGAGGCCATAGGCCTTGTTCAGGAAGTCGGTCAGGATGTTGTCTTCGGAGTTTTTGCC
>JAZFSL010000226.1:0-4562 GCA_036446135.1 Rhodospirillales bacterium
GGGCCGGCGTCGATATCGATGCCGGCAACGCCCTTGTCGACGCCATCAAACCCTTGGCGGCATCCACCAACAGGCCGGGCGTGGCCTCGGAACTGGGTGGATTTGGCGGCCTGTTCGACCTCAAGGCGGCGGGCTTCAACGACCCGGTCCTGGTTTCCGCCACCGACGGTGTCGGCACCAAGGTGCTGATCGCCGATGCGGCCGGACGCCATGACACCATCGGCGTCGACCTTGTCGCCATGTGCGTCAACGATCTCGTCGTGTCCGGGGCCGAGCCATTGTTCTTCCTTGATTACATGGCCACCGGCAAGCTCGATATTAAAGCGGGGCGCGATCTCATCAAAGGAATCGTCGACGGCTGCAAGCAAGCCGGATGTGCGTTGATCGGCGGCGAAACGGCGGAAATGCCCGGCATTTACGACCCGGGGCGCTATGATCTGGCCGGGTTTGCCGTCGGCGCCGTGGAACGCGAAAACGTGCAAAGCGGCGACAAGGCCAAAGACGGCGACGTGATCTTCGGGCTGTCGTCTTCGGGGCTGCATTCCAACGGCTTCTCCCTGGTTCGCCATGTTATTGCCGAAAGCGGGCTGGATTACGCTGCCCCCGCGTCTTTTGACAATAAACAAACGTTGGCCCAGGCGCTGCTAGATCCGACCCGGATTTACGTCAAAAGTTGCCTCGCCGCCCTGGCAACAGGCGGCGTTCAGGGCCTCGCTCACATAACCGGCGGCGGCTTAGTGGAAAATATCCCCCGCGTCCTGCCAGACGGTTTAAGCGCCGTGCTGGACGCTAACGCCTGGCCGTTGCCAACAGTGTTCGGTTGGCTGGCGAAAGTCGGCGCTATTGTGCCACATGAAATGGCCCGCACCTTCAATTGCGGCATCGGCATGGCCGTTATCGCCGATGCGGCTAGGGCCGACGCCGTCGAGGCAGCGCTGACAAATGCAGGAGAATGCGTGTATCACATCGGCACCATCACCGAAAATGTCGATGCTCCGGTCATCATCAACGATCTCGACGATGTCTGGCGCCAATGAAGGTCGCGGTGCTGATATCAGGCCGCGGTAGCAACCTGCAGGCGCTGATAGACGCCGAGGCCGAAATCGTTCTGGTGATTTCCAACGTCGAAAGCGCCCAGGGGCTTGAACGGGCAGCAAAGGCGGGCATTCCCACTATCGTCATCAATCACAAGGACTTCGACGGCCGCCAACCGTTCGATGCGGCGATGACCGAGGCCATCGAGGCGGGGGACGCGGATCTCGTCTGCCTGGCCGGTTTCATGCGCATATTATCGAACGATTTTATCGCACACTGGCGCGACAGATTGATCAACATTCATCCGTCCTTGTTACCGGCCTATAAGGGCCTGAACGTGCAGCAACGGGTTCTCGACGCCGGAGAAGCGCAAGCCGGCTGCAGCGTTCACTTCGTGCGCCCAGAAATGGACACCGGGCCGATTATCCTGCAGGCAAAGATTCCCGTCATGGCCGATGACGACGCCGACAAGCTGGCGTCGCGCATCCTGGAACAGGAACACATCATCTACCCCGAAGCACTTAGACTGATTGTCGAGGGGAGGGTGACAATTGAAAACGAAAGGGCAGTGATTGACGGCGCGCCCACGGACGCGCCGGATAATTTTGCCTAGCTAACCGACAATCTCATCATCTCCGAAGAAAAACTTGATTTCGATAGCAGCGTTTTCTGGGCTGTCGGAACCGTGCACGGAATTGGCTTCAACATTTTCAGCGAACAGCTTGCGGATGGTGCCCTCGGCAGCGTCGTCCGGGTTGGTGGAGCCCATGACTTCGCGGTTTTTGGCGATGGCGTTTTCACCTTCCAGAACCTGGACGACGACAGGGCCCGACGTCATGAAATCACACAGATCACTATAAAACGGGCGTTCAGCGTGAACGGCGTAAAAGGCTTCGACGCGCGCGCGCGTCAGGAGAATGCGCTGCTGGGCGACGATGCGCAGGCCAGCTTCCTCGAAACACTTATTGACGGCGCCGGTCAGATTGCGGCGCGTCGCGTCCGGCTTAATGATGGAAAGGGTTCTCTCAACGGCCATAGGGGGAATCCTTATTTTTGTGATTATGCGGGCGCGTTATACCGGCATCCCGCCCAACTGGCAAGAAGGGAGAGCCGGGTTCGGGAAATTAGAAAACTCAGCTAGTGGAGGTTTGGGCAAGGCTTACAAAGCGGCGGTCGATTCCTGAGCCGCGGCGTTCGACGAATGAATCACCGCGTCCCTGTCTTAGTTTCAAGGCCCAGGTTTTCTCATAGTTTTTGAGAAATACTTCCAGTTCTTCATCCGGTAACGGACGGCTGAAGAAATAGCCCTGGATTTCGTCGCAGCCCAGTGACCGCAGGAAGCAAAACTGATCTTCCGTTTCTACCCCTTCGGCGGTGATTTCCATGCTGAAACTGTGGCCCAGGGTCGTCACCGCTTTGGCGATCACGCCGGGGTTATCGCCAGTGCCGATATCATCGACAAATGCCTTGTCGATTTTAATCCGCTGTACGGGGAAGTTGCGCAAATATGCAAGGCTTGAATACCCGGTGCCAAAATCATCAATGGAGATGGAAACGCCCAGATCAAACAATTCCTTGAACAACTCGATAGAAGCCTCGGCGTTGTTCATGACTAGGCTTTCGGTGATTTCCAGTTCCAACTGCGAGGGGTCGAGGCCGGTATTTTCGAGAACACCCTGGACCAGCTCTTTGAGGTCCGTTTCCTGAAGCTGCACGGCGGAAATGTTGACCGCCACCTTGATCGGCCCCAGTCCGTCGTCGGTCAAAGCTTTGTTCCGCGAACAGGCTTCATGCAGGACCCATTCGCCGAGGGGAACAATCAGTTTCGAACGCTCGGCAACGGGAATGAATTCCGCCGGTGATATGAAACCCTGTTGCGGGTGCTTCCAGCGGACCAGCGCCTCCATCCCGGTGATGCGATTGGTGGCAATGTTGAGCTTGGGCTGGTAGTGCAGCATAAATTCGCCCCGATGCAGTCCTTCACGCATATCGTCTTCGATGCTGCGGCGGCGCTGGATATCCTCGTGCATCTTGGAAACAAAGAAGTGGTAGCTTCCCCGCCCTTCTCCCTTGCCGTGATCAAGCGCCAATTTGGCGTTTCGCAACGCCTGTTCGGGGTTTTCCGCATCATTGGGGAAGACGGTAATGCCGATGGACGCGTTAATGTGAATTTCCCGCCCGTCCACACCGAAGGGGTTGGCAAAGCAATTGAGTAGTTTCTGCGCCAGCACGCTAACCCCATCAGTATTTACGGGTTCGACCTGAATGATACCGAATTCGTCGCTGCCAAGGCGCGCCACCGTATCGGACGCGCGCACGCATCTCCGCAACCGTTCGGCAATCCTCTGCAACAAGATATCGCCCGTCTGGTGGCCCATGGTTTCATTGATGTCTTTGAAGTGGTCGAGGTCAACCAAGTGAACGGCGGCCAACTTCCCACTGCGCTGGGCAAGCACCAGCGCCTGCTCTAAACGATCCTGGAAGAGGACGCGGTTGGGCAGGCCCGTCAAATCATCAAAATTGACGATCTGGTGTTCTGTTTCCTTGCTCTTGGTGATATCGCGACCGTAAATATTGATGTAATCGGCATCAACCACTGGCTGCAGAGTTAGAATGTAAAAGTTGTCCCCGCATTCTATTTCCTTGTCGATGGCGTTTTTGCTTGAGCCCGCTTCGTCGATGAGCGGGAGCCAGCCTTCAGGCAACCGGTCGCCGATATCGATTTCAAGGGAGGTGAGAAGACCGATAGCGGCAAAATTGGCGTACAGCACCGCGCCTTGGGTCGAGACCCGCATCACCGGATCAGGGTTTTCCTCGGAAAGACGGGCGATGGCATCGGTCTGCGTCTGCAGGCTGATTTGCTCTGCAAGTTTGTTCTTCAAGGCTTCGTTGGCAGCCTTTAATTTTTCAAGACTATTGTGCATCATTTTCTACCGGAAAAAAAATCGAGTGTATTGCACAACCTATTATAACCAAACAACTTTATACTAAATAGTGTGTGGATATCAAAATAGATCGAATTAATCGGATATTGGCCGCTAATATAAGGAAATTAGATAGTGTCAGGGTGTGACTACCATCACTAATCGGCTAATAAAGTTAAATTTTTATTTAATTGCGAATATTTGCCTGAAACCCTTTCTGACCCTGGGCATCAGGAATTTTGCTTACTAATCGCCGTCGATAAAAGGCGTGAGCGCGGAGACGAATTCGTCATGGGTCGGTGTTTCAACTGCTAATTGCCGACCCATATCGGCTACGGCGCCAGAAAGCCATGGTAATTCAAGCCGTCTGCCGGTCATCAAATCAAAGCACATGGATGAATTCATCTCAGCTGGAAGGCCGAGGACAAATTCCAGGCGCTGCTCGAGCAAATCAGGCGCCAGAGCCACCCCCCGGGCGATAGCGACGGTGTAGGCTTCTTCCATGGCGTGGCGGAATTCTTGCCATTTTTCCGGATCATCCCGGATCGGCCCGATGGGCTGACGATAAAGGCTGGTGATGCCGCTCATGGTGCTCAAAAAAAT
>JAZFSL010000227.1:0-2859 GCA_036446135.1 Rhodospirillales bacterium
ATGCAGCGGCGTCGGCGTGAAGCGCAACCGTTCAGTACCGCGTTCAACGGTCGGGAAATTGATCGGTTGCACATAAATGCCGTATTTATCCATCAGGATATCGGATGCCTGCTTGCACAACACCGCATCGCCGATCTGTACCGGTACGATGTGGGTAACAGACGGCATGACCACAATGCCGGCTTCGGTAAAGCGGCGCTTCAGCGTTGCGGCCCGTTCCTGGTGGCGTTCGCGAAGTTCGTTGTGTTCTTTTAGGTAGCGGATACTGGCAAGTGCGGCAGCGGCAACGCCCGGCGGCATGGAGGTCGAGAAAATAAAGCCGTTGCCATAAGAGCGCAGAAAATCAACGAAGGCTTCCGATCCGGCGACATATCCGCCAACGACGCCGAACCCCTTGGCCAGGGTGCCTTGGATAACGGTAATCCGGTCCATCAGGCCTTCGCGTTCGCAGATGCCCGCGCCCCGCTCGCCATACAGGCCGACGGCGTGGACTTCGTCGATAAAGGTCATGGCCCCGTATTTATCGCAAACATCGCAAAATTCCTCGATCGGGGCGATGTCCCCATCCATCGAATAGACGGATTCGAAGGCCACCAGTTTCGGACGATCAAGGGGATATTCCGCCAACAGGCGTTCCAGATCTTGCGCATCGTTATGCTTGAAAATCTTTTTCTCGGCTTTCGAGTGGACGATGCCCTCGATCATCGAGTTGTGGTTATAAGCATCGGACAGGATGACGCAATCGGGCATCAAGGCGCCAAGCGTGCTGAGCGCCGTCAGATTGGCGGTCCAGCCGGAACCGAAGATCAGCGCCTTTTCCTTGCCGTGCAGGTCGGCCAGCTCTTCTTCCAGAAGAACATGATAATGGTTGGTGCCGGAAATATTGCGGGTACCCCCGGCGCCGGCGCCGCAACTGTCGATGGCCGCATGCATGGCTTCCAGCACAAGCGGGTTTTGACCCATGCCGAGATAATCGTTGGAACACCAGACCGTTACGTCACTGACCTTGCCGTCGCGGTGATTGACGGCCTCGGGGAAGCTGCCGGCTTTGCGTTCAAGGTCGGCAAAGACGCGGTAGCGACCTTCTTCTTTTAGGTCACCGATTTTATCGGTAAAAAACTTTTCATAATCCATGGATTGTTGCCCAGAATTTTGCTTTTGATTGGTTGCCTCAATTTTCTCAGGCGCACTATACACCGCCGTTTCGCTATTTTTCGACCGTTTTAATACAACATTCATGGCAGGCCCTTCAAAAATTCATTCCTTACCCTGAAAAGTAGCTGAAATTCTTGTCTTTGCTATGTCTGCACTTTGTCGGTATGTGACGAAAGATTTCAGCGAATTTCCCGGTTTCAGGGCAAAGAGTAGCCTTTGTAGAGAGAAAGCAGCCTTGATCGCGGTTAAATCAACCGGCCAGAAGGTCGTTTTTGATGGCCCAATCTAGCGTTGATGCCAGAGTGCGTTCGATACACCCCGTTAATTCATCAATTTCCGCCTCGGTAATAATCAGCGGCGGACAGACGGCGATGGTGTCGCCGATGGCGCGAATAATCAGGCCTTCGTCCTGGGCGCGGTCGGAAAAATAGGCGCCGACACCTGATTTGGGATCGAAAAGCGTTTTGGCCGCTTTGTTGGCAACAAGTTCGATACCACCGACCAATCCGACGCCACGGACCTCGCCGACTAGTGGGTGATCGTCAAATTGCCGGATACTGGACTGGAATTTCGGGCTTAAGGCCCGCACGCTCTCGACGATGTTGCGTTCTTCATAAATTTTCAGGGTTTCCACCGCCACCGCTGCGGCAACGGGGTGCCCGCCATAGGTCGAACCGTGCCCGAACACGCCCAGTTTTTCGCTTTCTTTGACCATTGCCTGATAAATGTCTTCTGACACCATCAACGCGGATATGGGTAGATACGCCGACGACAGGGCCTTGGCGCAGGTCAGCATGTCCGGTTTCAGGCCATAGGTCTGGCTGCCCCACATGTTGCCGGTGCGCCCAAAGCCGCAGATGACCTCGTCGGCGATCAACAGCACGTCGTATTTTTTCAGCACCGCCTGAATTTTCTCGAAATACGTTTTGGGCGGTACGATCACACCGCCGGCGCCCATGACCGGCTCGGCATAGAAGGCGGCGACGGTATCGGGGCCTTCATCTTCGATCAGCTTTTCCAGGCTTTCGGCGCAGCGGGTGGCGAAATCTTCTTCGCTTTCGCCGTCGGCAGCTTGCCGGTAATGATGCGGGCAATCGGTGCGCAGGACGCGGTCGATGGGTAGGTCAAAATCATTCTGCATGATCGGCAAACCCGTCAGGCTACCGGCGGCGACGGTAATGCCGTGATAGGCCTTGATCCGGGAAATGATTTTCTTCTTGTCGGGACGTCCGAGCGCATTGTTGTAATACCAGACCAGCTTGATCGACAGGTCGATGGCCTCCGAACCGGAATTGGCGAACAGTACTTTGGACATCGGTACCGGGGCGATGGAAATCAGTTTTTCCGCAAGCTCGATGGTGATGTCGGGGGTCTTGTGGGCAAAGCCGTGATAATAGGGCAGCTTTCGCATCGCCTTGGTCGCCGCGTCAACCAAGCGGTCTTCGTTGAAACCCAGCGATGTACACCACAAACCGGCAAGCCCTTCGATATAGGTATTGCCGCTATCATCGGTAACGTAGATGCCTGTGCCGCTGGTCAGGATCAGGGGGCCTTTTTCCTCGTGTTTTTTTAGGTTTGTATAGCCGTGCACGTGATAGGCGATATCGCGGCTGGCGGCGGAATTTCCCCGGTCCATCATGGAGCTGTCCTTCAAGAGTCTAAAATTTATGGGTTAACAACGAGCGCCATTCTTTTGACATGGGA
>JAZFSL010000228.1:0-4339 GCA_036446135.1 Rhodospirillales bacterium
GGGGAAGGTGTAAACCCTGGCCATGCCGAGGCGCAGCATCTCGCTCTGCACCCATCGCCTGCCTTGGTTTCCTCCTTTAAGGAGCAGATGTGCCAGCAACCGCCCGTGGCGGTCCATTCTTGCGCCGCCGAAGGACAGTTTCACTACCTTGCTCAGCACCATTGCTTGCAGAATTTTTTTTCGATGCCTCCGCCAGCGGCCAGACCGGAAAGCCCTTGCGGCCGAGCGGTACTTTCGGTGCCTGGATGCCGACCAGCCGTATTTGTGTTGCGCCCAGAATTTTTTTGCTCAATACCACCGTGTCGCCGTCAACGACGCGGGTCACGGTGGCGCTTGGACCCTGGGTCAACGCAGTCTTCTCGGCCGCCATTGCCGGCGCGGCCGACAACGTCACCGCAAGTAATATTACCAGCCACCGCATCAGAACCCCGCCATGGCCTGCACCTCGGCGGCGCTTTTCCCGGCTTCTCGCAGCGCCCGCAAGGTCTGGGACTGATCGCGCTTGGCCAACCGCTTGCCGTCCTCGCCGGTGAGCATGCGGTGGTGGTGATAGGCCGGTGTGTTCAACCCCAACAAGGCTTGCAACAGGCGGTGCACGTGGGTTGACGGAAACAAATCGTCACCCCGCGTCACCAGCGTCACGCCCTGGGCATGATCGTCGATGGTGACGGCGAGATGATAGCTGGCCGGAGATTCTTTGCGCGCCAGCACAACATCGCCCATGCCCTCCATGGTGACGTCGATGGTGCCTAAGACAGCGTCGTTCCATGCCAGCGCCCCCGTCGATTGCAGCGCTGCCCCGGCATCGAGGCGCAGTGCAAAGGCATTGCCCGCATCCCGGCGCTGCGCGCGTTCGTTGTCTGACAGGTTCCGGCACGTGCCCGGATACAGCGGCCCTTCGACGCCGTGCGGTGCACCGCCGGAGCGATCGATCTCGGCCCGGATTTCCTTCCTGGAACAAAAACACGGATATAGCAGGGACTTTGATTGCAACGTATCTAGGGCTTTTTGGTATTCATCGAAATGCTCCGACTGGCGGCGCACCGGCGTCTCCCATTCAAGACCTAGCCACGCCAGATCGTCGAAAATAGCGTCTTCAAATTCGGCTTTGACGCGAAGCGTATCAATATCCTCGATGCGCACCAAAAACCTATCTCCCTTGCTGGCCGCGAACAGCGCCGAATAAGCGTGTCCCAGGTGCAGATCTCCCGTTGGGCCGGGGGCGAAGCGGGTGACGACCGGGGGTGCAGTATTGGGCATAGTCAGGGGGCCTTTTCGGAGATGCCGTGACAATACCATGACTGATCGGGTAGGACTGATAAACCGGAAATTCCTCCCAAGCCAAGCCGAGAACCCTGATGACGGAAACCCAAACCATAACTGGCCCGACGCTGGGCCCAGACAACGGCACAACGCCCGAACAACTGGTGATTTTGCTGCATGGCGTCGGCTCTAACGGCGACGATTTGATCGGCCTGGCGCCGTTCTTCCAAAAAATTCTGCCCGGTGCGCTGTTCGTATCACCGAACGCGCCTCAGGCCTTTGATATGGCGCCTGCCGGAATGCAGGAGGCATACCAGTGGTTTTCGCTCCAGGACATGAGCCCCGAGGCGCGGCTTGCCGGCACCCAGACGTCGGCGCCGATCCTGGATGCGTTCATCGACGAGAAACTTGCCGAGACCGGTCTCACGGACGACAAACTGGCGCTCATCGGGTTTTCCCAAGGCACCATGATGTCGCTGTACGTCGGGCCCAGGCGGGTCAACCAGATGGCCGGCATTATAGGCTATTCCGGCATGTTGATTGGGGCCGAAATGCTGACCGATAGCATCAAGTCCCGCCCGCCGGTGCTGGTCGTTCATGGCGACGCCGACGAGGTGGTGCCGGTGGATGCGCTGACGATGACCGTCGAAGGGTTGAAGGGTGCGGGCATTGACGTCCGCCACCACATATCGCCCGGCCTCGGCCACGGCCTCGATGACGACGGCATCCGCCTCGGCATGGAATTCCTCGCTAACATCTTCGGCATCGACTTGGCTGCCCTGGCGGCGGAAGGCACGTAGGTAGGTCGTCACGATGTCATCACGATGTCGTCACCAAGTCATCATTATATCGTCCAGTGTCAGGAACCGGAACGGGTACTCGTATGGTTGAAATGACGGCACGCGGTATCAGCGCAATTCTGATCGGCGCCCTGATCGTCTTGCTGACGCCATTTATTAACGGCGGGCTCGCCGAGGCCCGGGCCCAGGTCCAGGTCGAGGCCGGCGCATGCCCGGCGCGAGCCGCACCGCCGGCCGCACTAGCCGCTATTGTACAACAGTCGAAGTTGCGAACATTGAGACCCTATTCAATCAGTCAGACCGTCGCACATTATTATGACGCACCGCTGGGTCTTGGTATTCTTGAGGTTGGCGGAAATGGACGGGATCACGCCTATGACTGGATGTTTAAACTCGAATTGCCGCTGTGGGGCGGCCCTGATAGAGCGCGACCGCTTGGTTGGCTTATAGGGGGGGCGCTGCACACGGCCCCGGGCGCCCCGAGCGCCCCGGCGTTGACCGGCGCCGGCATGGTGGAAACCGGCTACGAACTCACCAGCTTCATTGTTTGGGAGATTGAAAAAGACTGGTTCAAGATAAAATTGGCCAAGGGCTTGTCCGCCTGGACCCACCGCTGCCATCTCAGGGCCGCGAAAATCCAACTCGATTACGTTTCGTGGCCAACCTTCCTGCGCCGGCACGGCGATTGGCTGCACTTTCGCAAGCCCTTGACCCACATGTTGCGGGCGGCGGCGGACATTAAGAGCCGCCGCGTTACCACGATTGGGCTCAATCATAAACTCGTTTTACTCGATATTGACGGCGACTGGATGAAGGTTGAGGTCGAGCAGCCGGATATCACCTGCATGGGTGGCCGGGGCGGCGTTCAGCCCCTCCGCCACATCGGTTGGGTCAAATGGCGAGACGATATCGGCCCCTGGGTGTATTTCTACACGCGGGGATGCTGACGCAGACCCTAAACGCCGCAGATAATGTCTGATATATGGACAAAATTATAACGCGTTTCTATTTGTTTTTTTAGACCGCCTTGCCCGGTTCCGGCCTTTTGTCCCTGAGCGTTACAAATTCTTCCGCCGCCGTCGGGTGGATGCCGATGGTGGCGTCGAAGTCTGACTTGGTCGCCCCGGCCTTCAGCGCGATGGCCAGGCCCTGGACGATTTCCGGCGCATCGAGGCCGACCATGTGGCAGCCGAGAACTTGGTCGGTCCTGGCGTCGACCACCAGCTTCATCAGCGTCTTTTCGTCGCGGCCCGACAGCGTGTATTTCATTGGGGTGAAGCGCGACACGTAGACGTCAACGTCGCGATCTTTTTTGGCCTGTTCTTCGGTCATGCCGACGGAGCCGATGGGCGGCTGGCTGAAGACGGCGGAGGCTACGTTGGTGTAATCCATCGCCGTCGGGGTGTCGTGATAGATGGTGTTGATAAAGGCTTCTGCTTCGGCCAGGGCGACGGGGGTTAAATTCAGGCGCTCGGTCACATCACCGATGGCGTAGATATTATCGACAGAGGTTTTCGAAAATGCATCGACTTCGATAGCGCCTTTTTTATCCAGCCTGACGCCGGCTTCTTCGAGCCCCAGGCCAGTCGTGTTGGGCGCACGGCCGGTAGCGTACATGACACAATCGACTTCCAGTTCGTCGCCGTAGGGGAACCTTAAAGAATAACCATCGGAATGTTTTTTGATGGACTTGACCACACATTCCGAGCGGATGGTGATACCTTTTTTTATCATTTCCTCGGCCAGGATATCGCGAGCGTCTTCGTCAAAACCACGGAGGATTTGCGCGGCGCGGATGATGATGGTGACGTCTGCTCCGAGAGCGTTGAAGATGCCGGCGAATTCAACCGCGATATAGCCGCCGCCAACGATGGAGATGCGTTTCGGCAGTGTGGTCAGATCGAGCGCCTCGTTCGACGTAATCGCGTGTTCGATACCGGGAATGTCGGGCATGCTCGGCCAGCCGCCGGTGCAAACCAGAATGGTCTCGGCGGTCATGCTTTTGCCGTCTACATCTACCGTATGGGCGTTGGCGAGACGGCCGGTGCCGGTGATCTCCTCGACCCCCGATTCTCGTAAGATTCGGTGATAAACGGCTTCCAGGCGGTCGAGCTCGGCTGATTTGGCGGCTATCAGCCGCGACCAGTCGAAGCCCGGTTCCGGCATTTCCCAGCCGTAGCCTTTGGCGTCTTCGAAGTCGTCGGCGAAGTGGCTGCCAATGACCAGCAGCTTTTTCGGCACGCAGCCGCGCATGACACAGGTGCCGCCGACGCGCA
>JAZFSL010000229.1:0-2871 GCA_036446135.1 Rhodospirillales bacterium
CGTAACGTGCCTTCGGCCTTGTCGGTATCTTCCGGGCGGCACAAATCAGCGCCGAGATCGAACAGGTCATTTTGGATGCAGCCCAGCATGGTGTCTGCGTCACCTTGCGTATGAATTCTGGCCAGCCCGATGATGGCGTTGGCCTCATCAACGGTGCCATAGGCGGCTACTCTGGTGTCGTGTTTGGCGACCCGTGCGCCGGAGCCGAGCGAGGTTTCACCCTGATCGCCGCCACGGGTATAAATTTTATCCAGTTTAACCACGGAAACTCCTTTTTTAACCGGCGGCCAGAAAAACCATGCCGGCGAAGATAGCGACGGCAATGCCCTGCAACAAAACACGCACCCGCATCAGGTTGTTGGCGTGGCGTTTATAAAAATCACCATGCACGCCGAAAGAAACGACGCCGATGATCAACACCAGCAACGTCGCCGCCATGGCGACACCTAACAGGACGGGAAGCATTTCTTCCATGCCGACGGTATAAACCTTTGTGCTCCCAAGGTCATGAAAAAACCTGCTAAACTAACGTCATGAAAAAGCAGACTTACGATGATCTGGCTATTATCAGCGTCGCCACGGTGACCATGCAATTGCTGAAACGCGGCATCCGCAATGTTTCCATGTCCGGCGTCCGGCCATTGAACGACCCGGTGCAGCGCATTATCGGCCCGGCCTATACGCTGCGCTATGTGCCGTTGCGCGAAGATTTATCGACGCCCGAGGTTCTCGGCAAACCCGACTATCCCCCCCGCGTCGCCATCGAAAGCGCGCCCGACGGCAGCGTGCTGGTGATCGACGGGCGCGGGCGCGCCGATTTGGCCGTCATCGGCGATTTGTTGGCGGAACGGCTTAAAATTCGCGGCGTCGCCGGTGTCGTGTCCGACGGCGGCATCCGCGATTGTGACGAAGCCTTGGCCGTTGGCCTGCCCCTATATGCCGCCGGACCGGCAGCACCCGCCAGCGTCGCCGGGCATGCGGCCGCCGACATCGAAACCCCGGTAGCGTGCGGCGGCGTCGCGGTCTTTCCCGGCGACATCATCATCGGTGACGGTGACGGCATCGCCGTCATCCCCCAGGCCCTGGCCGCCGAGGTCGCCAAAGACGGCATCGAGCAGGAACGCTATGAGCGTTTCGCCAAATTGAAAATCCAGAAAGGCCGCCCGGTCCCTGGCGTCTACCCGCCGAACGAGGAAACAAAGGCCGAATACGAAAAATGGGTGAAGGCGGGTGAGGCGTAGCCCTCAACCCAATGAAAAATTAAGATGAGCGTCGAGCTTTTTGTTCTGGGCGCGGCCCTGTTGGCCATCGCGTCGATCTTCGTGCCTACGTTGTTGACCCAGGCCTCGCCGTTGCCGACATCGGCCGCCGTTCACCAAACCATGCTGGCGATGCTGCCGGAACATTTAGACGGCCCGGTTTATGAACTGGGGTCCGGCTGGGGCGGGCTGGCGGCGGCGCTGGCCCGACGCTATCCGGCAATGCCGGTGCAGGACTTCAAAGTCTCGGTCCTGCCATGGGGTTTTTCAAAGGTCCGGCAAATCATCGGCGGGCCAAAAAACCTGTGTTTTTGTTTCAGGAACTTCCTGAAAGCCGACTTATCCGCTGCCGCCTTGGTCGTGTGCTACCTGCCGGGACCGGCTATGGAAAAACTGAAACCGAAACTGGACGCCGAACTAAAGCCTGGCGCGCTGGTGCTGTCCAACACCTTCGCGCTCGCCGGTTGGCAGGCGGTCCGGGAAAGAACCGCGCCGGATATCCACGTCAGCAAAGTGTATTTGTATGAAATACATTAAATAGGCGCAGTCGCCTGCGTCAGCCACGCTTTCGTGGCGTCATCCACTAATGGTCCAATTTGCTCCATGACACGCTGGTGATAGGAATCTAGCCAGGTCGTTTCGTCGCCCGACAACAAACCCTTGTCAATCAAGGCCCGGTCGATGGGGGCCAGCGTCAGGGTCTCGAACCCTAATGACGTCTTGCCGGTTTCGATAACCGCCACCAGATTTTCGATGCGAATGCCATAGGCGCCTTGCTTGTAGTAGCCGGGCTCGTTTGAAATAACCATGCCGGGTTGCAGCGCCACGCGGTTGGGAATTTTCGAAATCCGCTGCGGGCCCTCGTGGACCCCGAGATAGCAGCCGACGCCATGACCCGTGCCGTGATCATAATCTAGTTCGTCTGCCCACAGGGGCCGGCGCGCCAATACGTCAAGCTGGCTGCCTGATGTGCCTTTGGGGAATTGTGTGCTCGCCAGCGCAATATGGCCTTGCAGCACGAGCGTGAAATTGCGCCGCATCTCCGGTGCAGGTTCTCCAATAGCGACGGTGCGGGTAACGTCGGTGGTGCCGTCCAGATATTGCGCCCCGGAATCGACAAGATACAGGCTGTCCGCTTCCAGCGTTTTGTCGGTTTCCGCCGTTACCCGGTAATGGACGATGGCGCCGTTGGCGCCTGAGCCCGATATAGTTGGAAAGCTCAAGCCCCGGAAATGTTCCCCGCCGATGCGAAATTCTTCCAGTTTATCGGACGCGGCCATCTCGCTGATTTGGTTTTCTAAAGACAACCAGGCCAAAAAATTGCTTAAGGCTGCGCCGTCACGAAGATGAGCGGCGCGGATGCCGTCCAATTCGACCGGGTTTTTCCTGGCCTTTTCCAACTGGCACGGATCGACGCCTTTGTCGATGACGGCGCCGGATAATTCAAGACGCCCGGCGACCCAGGCCGCAGCCGTGGCCGGGTCGAGGCGGACGGTCTTTTTGTCGTTGCCCCCCCCTGGACCCATCTTGTCCAGCGCCGCCCCGAAGGCATCCGGCGCCATGCAACGCACATCGTCGCCCAAATGGGTTTTGGTTTTGCTCGACAATTTAG
>JAZFSL010000230.1:0-7459 GCA_036446135.1 Rhodospirillales bacterium
AAAACCTGGGGGATTGTTTTCCGCCGCCCCGGGAAATACGGGAAATACGGAAAAAATCAGCAAAAAGGCGGCGAAGATTGGCACAAGGAATTGAGTGTCTTTAGGCATAAGGGGGCAAGTATCCCAAAGCTCGGAGACGGGCGCAACAAACCCGCCCTCAGCTCACAGGGATGTGTTCGATCAAACGGCCCCCCGGCCTCCGTGGGCGGCGGACCAGCCGACAGGGTCATCGAGAAAGGCGCCAACGCCGTCGATCGTAGCTTGATCGAAATCCTGTCCTTCTTCGGCAGCCGCCAGCACGTCGCGCCAGG
The DNA here is from genome assembly GCA_036446135.1 of Rhodospirillales bacterium. Lineage (GTDB taxonomy): Bacteria > Pseudomonadota > Alphaproteobacteria > Rhodospirillales > Casp-alpha2 > Casp-alpha2. The sequence goes on from JAZFSL010000230.1 coordinate 312, forward strand.
TCGCCAGATAATGAAGGTTAACGCCCATATCGGCCATGGTTTCATCGGCACCGGGAAAGGCGCCATAAAAGAAGACGACAAAAATATCCGCGACCGTGGCTTCGGCTTTACGCAATGCCTCGACAAAGGTGACTTTGGAACCACCGTCGGTCGCCAGATCCTCGACCAGCAGCACCCGGCTTTTTGGCTCAAGGCTTCCTTCGATTTGAGCGTTGCGGCCGAAGCCTTTGGGGTTTTTGCGCACGTAAAGCATCGGCTTACCCTTGGCGGCGGCAATCCAGGCCGCGTAGGGGATACCCGCCGTTTCACCGCCGGCAACGGAATCGATGGCCGAAAAGCCGATTTCCCGGTCCAGCTTCTCCACCGCCAACTGGATAATGCGCTCTCTGGCTTCGGGAAAGGAAATCACCCACCGGCAATCGATATAGACGGGACTGGCCCACCCTGCGGTCAGGGTATAGGGCTCTTGCGGGCGAAAATTGACCGCTTTGATATCCAAAAGCAGCCTTGCTGTTTCAAGCCCGGCGTCGGTTGAAGAGGTATCTGTCATCAAGGAATTCCGTGTTTAGAAGCTTTTCTTTTTAAAGGCTTATTTCTTCATTGCCAACCTACAACATTATTTGTAGGTTTTTGTATGAGCCAGGTTTTCGAAAAAACACCGCTGGAGTGTCTAAAGCGCGCCATAGCAATCGTCGGCGGTCAATCCGCCATGGCGCGGGCCTGTGGGCTCAAACAAGGCCATATCTGGGCCTGGTTGAACAAAGCATCCCGATGCCCGGCGGAATATGTCTTACGGATTGAAGAAGCCGCTGGTGGAGAAATTTCTCGCCACCAGCTTCGCCCCGATCTTTACCCCCACGCTCCCCCAGTGATTAACACATTGAAAGAGACTCAAGAAATGCCCAAAACCACCAACAAAAAGCCCGCCCCCAAAAGCATCAAAAAATCCGGCGGCAAAAAGGATCGCATTAAAATAGCCATTTACGGCGCCGGCGCCATCGGCGGTTTTCTGGGCGTTCAATTATCGCTCGCCGGCCATGATGTTTCCCTGATCGCCCGCGGCGCGCACCTGAAGGCGATGAAGAAAAACGGTCTCAAGTTGTTGATTGATGGCGAAGAACGTATCTCAAAGGACTGTTTTTACACCGATGACCCGGTTGAGGCCGGGCCGCAGGATTACGTTATTGTCGCCCTCAAATCCCATCAGGCCTATGACGCTGCCGGACGCTTCAAACCCATGTTGGGGCCGGATACCGCCGTTGTCACGGCGATGAATGGAGTTCCCTGGTGGTATTTCCACAAACTCGATGGTCCCTTTAAAAATCACCGGATGGAAAGCATCGATCCCGGCAGTTGGCAGTGGACGACATTGGGGCCGGAACGGGCCATTGGCTGCGTCGTTTATCCGGCGACTGAAATTATCGAACCCGGTGTCATCAATCACGTATACGGCAACAAGTTCACGCTGGGTGAACCCGACGGCACAACCACGGAGCGCATCCAGATATTAAGTGACGCCATGATCGACGCCGGCCTTAAAGCACCGGTCCGCGACAATATCCGCGACGATATATGGATCAAGCTGTGGGGCAACCTGTGCTTTAACCCCATCAGTGCCTTAACCGGGGCGACACTGGACATTGTTGCCACCGACCCACCGACACGCATTCTGTCGCGCTCCATGATGATGGAGGCCCAGGCCGTCGGCGAAGCCTTGGGCGTGCATTTCCGGGTCGACGTACACCGGCGCATCAACGGCGCCGCCGATGTCGGGCCGCACAAAACGTCAATGTTGCAGGATCTGGAAAACGGCAAACCGATGGAGATTGACGCGCTTGTCACCGCGGTCCAGGAAATGGGCCGCCTGGTGGGCATCGAAACACCTTACATTGACGCCGTCCTCGGTCTGATTCAGCAACGCGGCAAGGTCTTGGGGCTATACCCAACTTTTACCGGCATGGATCTGGCAAATGACAAGGGCGTCGAAGAAGAACCCATACTGGTGGATTAGTTTGGCCCCTGGCCCGTTTTCCGGTATTAACCGGGGATAGGGAGACCTGCCACCATGAACCGAAAAGGACGCCGCCAGCAGCGAAGAGAGCAAAAACGCGCCTTGAGGGCGGATGGTGTTTTATCAGAAGCCCGCTCGCCTGAGCTGAGCCAACTTCATGCGCAAGCCAAGGCCAGTCTCGATGCCGGTGACATGGTCAAGGCCGAAGAGTATTTCCGCGCCATCACCCAGGCGGCTCCCCTTGAGGCACATGCCTTCCACATGCTGGCACTCATAACATATCAAGCCGGTCGTTTGGAAGATGCCGGCGAAATGATCCTTGAGGCCATGACCAGAAACGATGACGACCCGTCCATCCATGCCAATTGCGGGGCCATCATGAACTTGCTGGGCCGATCCATGGAAGCGGAAGCTGCCAGCCGTCACGCCATTGATTTGAAGGCCGATTACACCGAAGCTCATAACAATCTCGCCGTCTCGCTGGAAGTGCAGGGACGGCTTGATGAAGCGTTGCAAGCAAACTCCCGCGCTATTGAACTCAATCCTGAATACACCGAAGCCCACATCAACATGGGCAACCTGAGGCTTCGCCGGGGCGACACCCGGATCGCCATCGATGCCTATAAAGAAGCCATCCGCATTGATCCGAACAACGCCATGGCGCACGCCAACCTGGGTGCGGCGTACCGGGATGCCGATGACCTGGAGGCCGCAGAAGAAGAATGTCTGAAAGCCATTACCCTCAACCCCGATTACGCCGAGGGCCATAACAGCCTTGGTAATTTATATAAAGTCCGGGAAAACTGGGGTGCCGCCGAAAATGCCTTTCGGGACGCCATTAAGTGTCGAGAAGGATATCTGGAAGCGCATTTGAATCTCGCCGCTATCTTGTACAAGGCCGGCGACATTGAGGGCGCCATGGCTAAATACCAGGAACTGATCGACGCCAACGAAGACCTGGCCGAAGCCCATGACGGCTTGGGGGTCGTGCTTCTGGGTGCAGGACGGATAAAAGAGGCAACCAATAGCTTCCAGGCTGCCGTCGATATCAAGCCCACCCTTGGCAATGCACAAAATTGCCTAGCCGAAATAAAAGGCGCGGATTATGAAGAAAATGATATCGCCGAGCTTCGAGAATTGCTGACGAGCAGGACGCTTTTGGATCGTGAACGGCTGTTAATTCATTTTGCCTTAGGCAAAATCGCCGATCAGCAAAAAAATTACGATACTGCCTTTGCCGATTTCAATGCCGGCAACCAGTTACGCAAAGATAAGCTGGTCCGCCGGGGAAAGGCTTTTGACGGCGATGAATTCGACAAGCGTATCGACGCCATCATTGCCACTTACACGTCTGAGCTTTTGGAAAAACGCAAAGCCGTGGGCGACCCGACAGAACAGCCGGTATTCATCGTCGGCATGCCGAGAACAGGGTCAACACTGATCGAACAAATTTTATCCTGCCACCCTTTGGTCGCCGGGAAGGGGGAAATGAACCTGATCAAGCAACTGTGCGCCGAGGACGAGGATTTCGCCGCCTGCGAAGACGAGCTTGGCGGCGAAATTGCCGCTGCTTATCTATCCAGGCTCAGAGAAGGAGCCGGAGATGCGACCCGGATCATTGATAAAATGCCTTTCAATTTCCTCTATCTTGGGCAAATCCAGATCATGTTCCCCGGCGCGCGCATCATTCATTGCAAGCGCGATCCCCTGGATACAGGGCTGTCGTGTTACCAGCAATTTTTTTCCGGGCCTTATGCATGGGCTTGCGACCTCGGTGATATCGGGCGCTTTCAAAAAGCCGAGGAACGGCTGATGACGTATTGGCGGGAGACGCTATCGCTGCCCGTACTGGAAATTTCATACGAAGACATTATCGACAAGCAGAAAGAGATAAGCGAAAAGGCCGTCGAATTTTTAGGCCTGAAATGGGACCCGGCGTGCCTGGACTTCCACAAATCTGATCGCATGCTAACAACGGCGTCGAACTGGCAGGTTAGAAAGCCGATTTACAATTCTTCCATCGGCCGGGCCGGGGCTTACGATAAATTCCTAGGCCCCTTGAAGGCTACTCTCGGTCTATAATCCAAACCCATGACCGACACGCCATCCAGCAACTCTCCCTCCGTCTGGGTTTTGGCCGACGACCGCGCCGGCAATCGCAGCCAGTGTTTCGGCGTCGCCGATGCGCTGGGGCTGAATTATCATGTCAAGAACCCGACATACGGCTCTTTAGCGTGTTTACCGAATTTTTTGCTGGGGGCATCGTTTGCCGGAATCAACCACAGCTCGCGTTCGCAATTATCCCCGCCGTGGCCGGACCTGGTAATTGCCGCCGGGCGGCGAACCGCCCCTGTGGCCAGAAAAATCAAACGCCTGGCCGGACCAGAATGCTTCCTCGCCCAGATCATGCACCCCGGCCCTGGGGCCGGTGACTTCGGCCTGATCGCGGTCCCTAATCATGACGGGGCCATTAACGCGCCCAACAGTATTTCCTTTACCGGCGCGCCGCACGGATTGACAGCTGAGCGTCTAGCCGAAGAAGAAAAACGCTGGCAAGGGCGTTTTGATGATTTGGCGGGGCCACGGATAGCGCTGATTGTCGGCGGCACCACGAGACGGCGCACATTCACCAGCAACATGGCGGCTGAATTGGCCCGGATGGCGTCGGATATGGCGATTGGGTCCGGGGGGGCATTGTTGGTGACAACCAGCCGCCGCACCGGCGACGCCGAGGCGGCGCTGTTGGATTCCATTAATGCGCCAAGCCGCGTTTACCGATGGGGCGAAGAGGGCGAGAACCCGTATTTGGGATACCTGGCCTGTGCTGACGCTATTATCGTCACCGGAGATTCCGTTTCCATGTGCTCGGAAGTTTGCGCCGGAACCGGGCCGGTTTATATCTACGCGCCGCCGGCGCTGATTACGCCCAAGCACGCCAGACTGCACGCCGAGCTTTATGAAAAAGGCTATGCGCGTCCTTTGAATAGTACATTGGAAATCTGGAACCATGCGCCACTCAACCCCGCCCGCGATATTGCCGCCGCCATCCGGGAACGGTTGGGGCGATAACGCCATGCCTAAATTTTCCGCTAATCTTTGGTATCTGTTCCCGGAATTGGATCTGATGGACCGTTTTGAAGCTGCCGCCGGGGCCGGCTTCAAAGGCGTCGAGTTTCATTTTCCCTATCAGTGGCCGATGGCGGAACTGGCGCAAAAGCTATCCCAGCATGAATTAATGCAGGTCCAGATCAACGCGCCCCCCGGTGACTGGGATGCGGGCGAGCGCGGCTTAGCGGCGTTGCCCGGACGGGAGGGGGAGTTCAGGGAGTCCGTTGCAACGGCGATTACCTACGCCAAGGCCTTGAACTGCGAGCGGGTGCATTTCATGGCCGGTGTGTTTTCTGACGAGGTTGGCCGAGAGCAGGCGAAAGGCACTTTTCTGGAGAATCTCAATTTCGCCGCAACCGCCTGCGCCGAAGAAGGTATCCGTGCATTGGTTGAGCCGCTGAACCCGATCGACGTGCCGGGGTATATGATCGGTGACACGCTTGAGGCCCGCGCCGTTATTGATAGCGTCGGCCACGCCAACCTGTTTTTGCAATACGACATGTATCACGCCGCTATGAACGCAGAAGGCATGCAAGCCGCCATCCGCGATAACCTGGACATCATCGGCCATATACAGGTGGCAGGCGTTCCCGGTCGACACGAACCGGATTCTCGATGCGATATCGATTACTTATCCCTATTCAAGGCTATAGACGACATGGGCTACGATGGCTGGATCGGTTGTGAATACAATCCGCGGGCGGGGACACTGGAAGGTCTCGCCTGGGCCGGGCTCTAATCTTCCCAGGCTTTCACTTCCTGACGTTGTTCGCCCAGACCCTCGACACCTAATCGCATGACGTCGCCGGGCTTTAGGAAGATCGGTGGTTCCTGTCCTAGGCCGACGCCCGACGGCGTGCCGGTGGCGATGACGTCGCCGGGCAGCAGGGTCATATAGCTTGAAATGCTGCTGACAAGCTGGGTAATGCCGAAAATCATCGTCGATGTGTTGCCGTCCTGCATGCGCGTCTCGTTGACGTCCAGCCACAGGTTCAGGCTTTGCGGTTCAGGCACCTCATCGGGCGTCACCAGCCACGGTCCCAAGGGGGCAAAAGAATCGAAGCTTTTGCCCTTGGTCCATTGGCCGTCCCGCTCCAACTGATAATCGCGTTCCGAGACATCGTTCATGATCGAATAACCAGCGATGACGCCCATGGCGTCGGCTTGAGAAACATATTGCGCGCGTTTACCGATAATCACCGCCAGTTCCACTTCCCAGTCGCCTTTCTTCGAACCCTTGGGCAGAACCACGGGATCGTTGGGGCCGCTCAAAGACGTGATCGCTTTGGAAAACAGGATCGGATCGCTGGGTATATCGAATTTTGTTTCCTCGCCATGGGCGGAATAGTTGATACCGACGGCGATAATCTTGCCGACACCGGCTACGGGTGGGCCAAGGCGCATTGATCCCTCAATGACGGGGAGCGAGGCAGTGTCGATTTTCGCCAACGCCGCCAGACGTTCCGGGGCCAGGACCTCGCCATCGATATCGTTGATTTTGTCGGAAAGATCCCTGTAGCGCCCCTCTTCATCCAGTAGGGCAGGTTTTTCTTTTCCCGGTGAGCCGTAGCGCAAAAGCTTCATTAATTTTGTCCTTTTTATCTTTTCAAAGATTACCCGCCCCCCCAAAAAGGTCAATGTTTCCCGGAGGTGGAGGCCTAAATGGGGTAGATAAATATTTTTGGGGTGTGATGGCCATCAATGATCAGGACTATGCCAAAAGGCTATATCTGGGGCAAAATACAGAAGGAAACGGCGCCATGAACAAGGAATATCAAGAATAGCTGGAACTGATCCGTTTGATTGAGAGCCTGCACCGACGTTTCATCGACGTTCTGAAAACCGATTTATCCCGAGCCGGAATCAGGGGCATTAACGGGATTCAAGCCCTTCTTATGACCGATATCGGTGAAGAGCAAATCGTCATTCGCGATCTGGTGGAACGGGGGTATTACCTTGGCTCCAACGTGTCCTACAACATCAAGAAACTGACCGATCTCGGTTATCTCAATCGGGAACGCTCCACCCA
>JAZFSL010000231.1:0-2655 GCA_036446135.1 Rhodospirillales bacterium
GCCCCGTAATCCTGGCCCCAATGTCGGGGGTAACCGACATGCCTTTCCGCCGCTTGGTCAAGCGTTGCGGGGTGGGTTTGGTTGTGTCCGAGATGATCGCGTCGAAGGCGATGATCTATGCCGCCAAAAAGACCATGAAAATGGCCACGCATTGCGCCGACGAACACCCGATGTCGGTGCAGTTGGCCGGTTGTGAGCCCGATATCGTTGCAGAGGCCGCGCGCCATAACGAAGCCCGCGGGGCCTCGTTGATCGACCTCAACCTCGGCTGTCCGGTAAAAAAAGTAACCAGCGGCGACGCCGGGTCGGCGTTGATGCGAGACGAAGACTTGGCCCGACGGATTTTCGACGCCACCGTGGCGGCGGTGAATATTCCAGTAACGGTGAAAATGCGCACCGGCTGGGACGATGCCAGCCGCAATGCACCGGCGCTGGCACGAATCGCCGAAGCCAGCGGCATCAAGGCAATCTCCGTCCACGGCCGCACCCGGTGTCAGTTCTACAAAGGCCAGGCCGATTGGCATTTCATCCGCGAAGTAAAAGACGCAGTTTCTATTCCGGTGTTCTGTAACGGCGATATCACCACCCTGGACGACGCCGAAGACGCCCTCAAGGCGTCAGGCTGTGATGGCGTCCTCATCGGCCGGGGAACCTATGGCAAGCCATGGTTCCCGAACCAGGTCCAGCACTTCCTGGCAACCGGCGAACGCCTGGCCGAGCCGTCATTGGCAGAGCAACTTGGTATTATCCTGGAACACTATGAAGCCATGCTCGTACATTACGGTGTTCTGCCAGGGCTCAAAATCGCCCGTAAACATCTGGGTTGGTATTCCAAGGGCCTGCCCGGTTCAGCCGAGTTCCGCTCCCGCGTCCTGCGCGCCGAAGTTCCGCAAACGGTGAAAGCCATGTTGCGAGAATTCTATCAACCGATCATCGAACAACGGGCGGCGGCATGATGGGAAAACGCGTTGTCGCACTGCATGAAAAGACCACCGGAACGGAAGTTTCTGCCGACGCTATTCTCGATGCGCTGGCCACGGCGATTTTCGTCGTCGATCCTGCGAACACCATTATTCACGTCAATATCGCCACCGAACATTTCCTCCAGGGCGGCGCCGAATACCTGAAGGGCAAACCGCTCGTCCATTGGCTGCCGTTGGACAACCCCTTGTTTTCGCTGATCGAGCAGGTTCGTCAGAAAGGCCTGGTCGTTTCCGAATACGGCGTCACCCTTGAATCGCCACGCATCGGGCGTCACTTCGTCAACGTTCAGGCCATTCCCCTTGCCGAAAGTCCGCTGTTCGTCATTATCAGCCTGCAACCCCGTTCCATTGCCGATAAAATAGACCGCCAGCTTAACCACCGGGGTGCGGCACGTTCGGTCACCGCCATGGCTTCCATGCTGGCGCACGAAGTCAAAAACCCGTTATCCGGAATTCGCGGCGCGGCGCAGTTGCTCGAACAAAACTCGACGCCCGAAGATCGCAACCTGACGACGCTGATCCGCGAAGAAGCGGACCGGATCTGCCACCTTGTCGATCGCATGGAAGTTTTTTCCGACGCCGGCCCCCTCAAAAGCGACGCCGTCAATATTCATCAGGTGCTGGACCGGGTTATGCAACTCGCGAAAAACGGTTTCGGTAAACATCTGCGCTACGTGACCATTTTCGATCCTTCGTTGCCACCCGTTCTGGGCCATCGCGATCAACTGGTGCAAGTGTTTCTGAATCTGATCAAGAACGCGGTCGAGGCGGCGCCCAAGAATGGCGGCGAAATCATTCTTGAAACATCCTATCAACAAGGCGTCCGATTTGCCGTTATGGGAAGTGAATCGCGCATGCATCTGCCGCTTCGCATCAGCGTCAAGGATAATGGCGACGGAATTCCCGAAGACATCAAAAGCTTCCTGTTTGACCCCTTTGTCACATCGAAGCCACAAGGCAGCGGACTGGGGTTGGCCCTGGTGGCAAAAATCATCGGTGACCATGGCGGCGTCATCGAATGCGAAAGCAAACCCAAACACACGGAATTCCGGGTCATGCTGCCCATGGCCGAAGGCCAAACCGACCCAACGCAAGAGGAACCCGCCTGATGGCCGCTGCAACTGTTCTTGTCGCCGATGATGATGGCGCCATTCGCACCGTCGTCAGCCAGGCCCTCGGCCGGGCCGGCTACGAAGTCCGCACCACCGGCAACGCGGCGACGCTGTGGCGATGGGTCAGTGATGGCGATGGCGATATCGTCATTACCGATGTCGTCATGCCGGACGAAAACGGGCTCGATCTGATACCCCGTATCCTGGGTGTCCGTCCGGAACTCCGGATCATCGTCATGAGCGCCCAAAATACACTGCTTACCGCCGTCAAGGCGACAGAGCGAGGGGCCTTTGAATATCTGCCCAAGCCCTTCGACATCGACGAGTTGGTCGCGGTTGTGCGGCGCGCCCTGGAAACGCCGCGCTCCGCCGATGATAACATGAGAGAAGCCGTATCCGGTGAAACCCTGCCCCTGATCGGTCGTTCACCGGTGATGCAGGAAGTTTACCGGACCCTGGCCCGGTTGATGGCAACAGATTTGTCCGTGACCATTAGCGGCGAGTCTGGCACCGGCAAGGAATTGGTGGCCCGCGCGCTGCACGATTACGGCAAACGCAAA
>JAZFSL010000232.1:0-16392 GCA_036446135.1 Rhodospirillales bacterium
CGCGGCCGCCGTCGCGACTGGCTTCGGCCACCATTTCCGGTAGCCGGTGATAGGTCTGAGGGCCGAACACCATGTCGACGTAAGGGGCGCGCTTTAAAATTTCCTCGCCTTCGGCTTGCGCCACGCATCCGGAAACAGCGATAAGCATTTTACCACCGGCGTCTTCTCTTTGCTTTTTCAAGTGCCGGAACCGGCCCAGTTCCGAATATACCTTTCCCGCCGCCTTCTCGCGGATATGGCAGGTGTTGAGTATGATCATGTCAGCGCCTTCGGGCGCTCCGACAAGGCCATAGCCCAAGGGCGTCAAGACATCGGCCATGCGGTCCGAGTCATAGACGTTCATCTGGCACCCATATGTTTTGATGTAAAGTTTCTTTGCCAAGGGGTCCGCGTCCTGCCTAAGGCCAGCGCTTATTTTTTGCCATCGCGCTTCAGGGGAACGCCGTAAAGTTCCAGGCGGTGACCGACGAGCCTCATGCCATGCTGTTCGACGATTTTTTTCTGCAATCGTTCGATTTCCTCATTTTGAAATTCGATGACCTCGCCCGACTGTATGTTGATCAGGTGGTCATGATGGTCGCCCGCGGCTTCCTCATAACGCGCACGGCCATCGCCGAAGTCGTGGCGTTCGATGATGCTGGCTTCTTCGAACAGGCGAACCGTCCTGTAAACGGTGGCGATGGAAATGCGCGGGTCCAACTCGCTGGCCCGGCGGTAGACCTCTTCAACGTCCGGATGGTCGTCGGCCGAAGACAGGACGCGGGCGATGACCCGGCGCTGCTCTGTCATTTTCATGCCTTTTTCAACGCAAAGGCGTTCTATTCTGTTTTCAGGCATGGTCTATCCCCGAACCCAAAAGGGTCATTTCTTAACGGCGACGCTTGCGGGGCTTGGTGCCAAGGCCGATCTTCTTCGCAAGATTCGAGCGATGCTTGGCATAATTCGGCGCCACCATCGGATAGTCGGACGGCAGGCCCCAGCGTTTGCGATATTCTTCCGGCGTCAGGTTGTAGGCTGTCTTCAAGTGCCGCTTGAGCATTTTCAGCTTTTTACCGTCCTCCAGGCAAACGATGTAATCGGGGGAAATGGATTTTTTGACGGCGACGGCGGGACGCGGGCGTTCCGGTGAAGCGGCCTGAGAGCCGACCACGGCCAAGGTTTTATAAACGTCCTGAATCAATTGCGGCAACTCATTGGGAGCAACGTTGTTGTTACTGGCATGGGCGGCGACGATTTCCGTCGTTAGTTCAAGTAATTCACTTACATTGGGCTTATCGGTCATTTGCGACTATCCTCACTGAAGGCACCCGTTCAGGAAATGGCGTCTAAATTAAGAGTCTTTTTAAAGAATATTTTTTTGAATACCTTTTTTAAGTATTCTTATAAAGAATATATCCCATCCATTAAGGATCTTTTATAATAAACAACGGCACAACGGGCAAGTAAGAACCATGAATAAAACTGTAAAAACCGCCAAAGAGCAGCCCACCGATTACTTTATCGATATTACCGGCGAAGTCTGTCCGCTGACGTTTGTGAAAACCAAACTGCTTATTGAAAGCATGGGCGCAGGGCAAACCGCCGAAGTGCTGCTGAAGGGGAAAGAGCCATTGGATAACGTTCCCCGCAACGTTACCGATCACGGACATCACGTCCTCAGCCTGGAACCCGTGGACCCAGACGGAGCCGCCGACGGTCCGCATCGGATGTTGCTGCAAAAAGCTTAAGGTGCAATTTAAGGCCGAAGCCGGCCACCGTCCTTGGGCGCCTTCGCATCGGGGGGGCGCAAGTAGAGTGGCCTGGGCGGAGAAATCGTCACATTCACATCCCAGCGTTTGGCGGCGATGGCGCAGACCACCGCAGCGTCCGGCGTTCCCGGAGCGGTGCTGAGCCTGGCCTCAACCGCGCCACCGGCTAAGGCTTCCACCGCCCGACCGGCGACATCGCCAGCCACCAGCACCGGGCCGCCAACATTCCCCCCAAGATGAACAAACACTGCCAAGTCTTCGGGCATGACGGCCCCGGCCTCGCCCAAGGGGGAAACATCGGGGGCAAAGGCCTGGGTGAAAATATCCACCCGCTTTGAATCCAGGCATACCAGCACGGTTGCGGTTTTTCGTTCCGCCTCATCGATGCCGTTTGCGACCGCTTCCAGTGTGCTGATGCCAAGACACGGCAATTGCGCTGCCAGGGCCATGGCACGCGCCGTCGCCAGGCCGATGCGCATTCCCGTAAACCTGCCGGGTCCAATGGTGGTCGCCAACAGATCGAGGTCGGAATATTCCATCCCCGCTTGCGCCATAACATCGCCGATCATCGGCACCAGAAATTTCCCATGGCCCCGGTTCATGGCCTCAAACCGCCGCGCGACGATGCGCCCATCATCCCACAGGGCTGCGGAGCACGCGCTTGTCGCGCAATCAAAGGCGAGGATGCGCATTGTTTTGCCGGTTCATAAGAGTCCGGGCCTCGAGGCTGCGATTAAAGAACTGAGCAGGCGTCATCAAATTCAAGCCTTGGGCTGCGGGGAAACATATCTTGGCCATTGCCATAGCCGATAGAGCAAAGAAAGTTGGCCTTTACATCGGTGCCCTTGAAAAAAGTTTCGTTGACGGCATCTTCGTCAAAGCCCGACATCGGCCCGCAATCCAGGCCCAACGCTCGGGCCGCCAGCATAAAATAGGCCCCTTGCAGGGTTGAGTTTCGAAAAGCCGTGGCCTTGATCACCTTGTCGTCGCCGGCGAACCAGGGTCGGGCATCCGTATGCGGAAAAAGCGCGCCCAGGCGATCATAAAATTTCATGTCCTGGCCGATAATGGCGGTCACGGGCGCTTTCATAACTTTTTCAACATTGCCTTCCATCAGGCAGGGTTTCAGCCGTTCCTTGGCCTCGAGGGAGATGACAAAAACGATACGGGCAGGGCTGCAATTGGCGCTGGTCGGGCCCCATTTGGTTAGGTCCCAGATTTCTTTCAGCATTTCTACCGGCACCGGGGTTTCCTTCCAGCCGTTATGGCTGCGCGCAGCGACAAAAAGCTGATCGAGGGTTTCTTGAGAGAGAGCACCGGTCACGAATACCTCCTGGGAACGAATTTTGGTCAACGGTGAGTATGACACTTGTGCTCCGTCATGGAAGCGTGAAAATCTAGGAACGCATTGTATGTGTTAGGGTTATTGATGATTTCCAGATTTTTTATTTGGCTCGGTATAGATATCGGTTTTCGGGGCTTGGTTTATGCCGGCATCGGCTGCTTGTTCGCTCTGTCTATGGGCGCCCATTCCGCCGCCGCGCAGCAGGGGGCGGATAACGGCGCCGCGGTCATTATGTATCACCGCTTCGGAGAGGCGAAATATCCGTCCACCAACACCACAATCGAACAATTGGAAGCCCACATCGGGGAGCTTGCATCCGGTGGCTATCATATTCTTCCGGTGCCCGATATCGTCAAGGCGCTCCGCGACGGTGTGACCCTGCCTGAACGAACTGTCGGCATTACTATTGATGACGCCTACCTGTCCGTCTACACCGAGGCTTGGCCGCGGCTAAAGGCGGCGGGGCTTCCCTTTACGGTGTTTGTCGCCACCGGCCTCGTTGACCAGAACGTTTCCGGCTACATGACCTGGGAACAAATCAGGGAATTAGCCAACAGTGGTGTGAGCATCGGCGGACACACAGTGTCCCATTTGCATATGCCGGGCAGGGCCCTGGAAATAAGCCGGGGTGAGCTTGGCCGATCCAACAACCGCTTGGTGGAAAAGCTAGGGAAACGGCCAACCATTTTTGCCTATCCCTATGGCGAATCCTCGCTGGCCGTGCAGGGGCTGGTCCGCGATTTCGACTACTGGGCCGCTTTCGGGCAACATTCCGGCGCCATCGCTCAGCACGACAATTTTTTTAATCTGCCCCGATTCGCGCTCAATGAAAATTACGGCGGGCTTTCTCGTCTCCGCCTTGCCGTTAACTCCCGACCGCTTCCGATCACAGATATCACCCCTGTCGAGATCCTTATCACCAATGAAAATCCGCCGGCCATGGGCTTCACCCTGACCCGCAAGCTAAAGGGTATTGGCCGGTTGGCTTGTTATTCTTCCCACGCCGGCAAGGCGCGTTTGGAATGGTTGGGCGATCGCCGCGTCGAAGTCCGAGTGGATAAGGCATTCCCCAAGGGGCGGACGCGGGTCAACTGTACGTTGCCGGCCAAAGGCAAACGCTGGTTCTGGTTCGGCAGGCAGTTTTACCGGCCCAACTAAACCGTCCGGGAGAAAATAATAAAAAGTTAGATAAGCGAGCCGGGCGCCGAACCGCGGAGCCGGGCATCGTCGAAGCGGTGCAGGTTGTTACTTTCGATCAACACCCGGATGGTTTTGACGTATTGTTCGCCGCGCTGGGAATACCGCTTCATGCTATCGACCATGAACAACCCGTCCAGGGGCGCGCCACGTTGGCGGAGCTTGCTCCGAATGTCCCGCATCTGTTTGTATGCGCCGTGGGTATTAAGGTTGCGGGCATAGGCGCGGACTGAATCAAGAAGGCTGGAGAACGCCTTGACCTTGTGGGACTTGTCTTCATCCCGGTCCCTGGGCACCAGGCTGCCGGTGCTGGAAAATGTCCATTGTCCGAAGACCGCGTTGCCTTCGCGGACAAATCTGGACGTGCCCCAGCCGCTTTCCTCCGCCGCCTGGGCGAGCGCCAGGGACGGCGGAATAATATCCACGTGATTCAACAGCTTTTTGATGGAGCCACTTTTGACGCCATAGCGCTCCGCCATCATCATCAGCCAGAGGCGGTCGGCGGCGACAATTTTTTCACCGAGACTTTTGTGGAAATGTATATTCCACAGACGCCGGCGATCGCGGAGAATTTCCTCATTTGCCTGCAACACCAGCGGCAGTACCGTTTTGAAGAACAACGATTTACGCAGTCCGGTTTCACGGACATCTTTTAGATCTCCAGGCAAACTGGCCAGAAACAGGCGCGGCACGCCAGACTCGCCGGCACGGACGCGGTCAAGATTGTAGTCCAACTGTTTGAACGTCCGAGACAGCGCAACCGTCGTTTTCAGCCGCCGTTCCTGGTAATTCTTTTCATCTTCATCGAGGTAAAAAACGCCGGTCAGGGTATCAACGCCGGCAAGCCTCGGCAGCGAGGGGATAAAGGTTTCAACAACGCCGACGACCAAGTCGGCAACCACCTTTGTTGCCTTGGTGAGTATTTCGCTGGAGGCGGCGGTTTCGAGAATGGGCGGCACCGGCGCCGGGGCCGGGACAGAAACGGCAAGCCTAGGCGCCGCCAACGGAGCCGAGGTTTGCTTGTTCAACGGGTTCAAGCCGACCAGCATAACAAGGACAAAGACAAGCCCGACGACGGCGATCAAGGCGCCGTGTTCAAATCTTTTAGACATGTATATAAAAATCGAGCGGCCCGTCTTGCCGCATCAACCCCTCATCTGAACAAACCACTGCCACTTACTTCGCCTTCCGTTATGTCCCCCCCACGCGAGTCATTACGGAGCCTTTGGCCAGCTTTTATGGGTGTGGTGTCTATCACACCCATAAGTATATGGCTACCTTTTGTGCAATGCAATATTTATATATTGCATTGCACAAAATTGCATCAAAAATCCTTATTTTGCCTCAATCCTAAAGACTTTATTTAAATCAAGCCCTTAGTCGATGGCGCGGACTTCCGTCACTTCCGGAATGTAGTGGCGAAGCATGTTTTCAATGCCGTGCTTCAGGGTCGCGGTCGAGCTCGGGCACCCCGCACAGGCGCCTTGCATGTGCAAATAGACGATGCCGTCTTCGAATCCCTTGTAGACGATATCGCCGCCGTCCTGGGCCACGGCGGGACGGACACGGGTGTCGATCAGTTCCTTGATCTGCTGGCCGATACCGCCTTCGGCCTCGGTGTCCGACGGCGCCGCATCTTTGGCTTCGCCTTCGATGACCGGCTTACCCGACTGAAAGTGTTCCATGATGACGCCGAGAATCTGCGGCTTCATGATTTCCCAGTCCTTGTCGTCGGATTTTGTCACGGTAATAAAATCGGAACCCAAAAATACTCCGGCAAGCCCCTCGATACCAAAAAGCCTGACCGCCAGCGGCGAATTCTGGGCATCGGCAGCGCCCGGGAAATTAGCCGTACCCGAAGACATGACCGGCTGGCCCGGCAAAAATTTCAAGGTCGCCGGATTTGGTGTGTGTTCCGTTTGAATAAACATGTTCACCCTCTTGTTTGTTTGTTAGGCCCGATTTTTAATTATAGCGCGGCAATTCAATAAATGGGCCAAAAAAACGATTATTCAAGGCCCCCTCAGGGGCGCAGGAAGCCGACAATGTCATGGACCTCTGCCAGGATCGGCCCGGCAATGGCCCTGGCGCGGGCCACCCCGTCGGCGAGAACCGCGTCCACATGCGCCGTATCATCCATCAAACGGCGCATTTCGCCCTGCATGGGGGCCAGTTTTTCGACCGCCAGATCAGCCAGTTCCTGTTTGAATTCGGAAAACTGCTTGCCGCCAAACCGGTTCAAAACCTCGTCCACCTCGATATCGGCGAGGGCCGCGTAAATTCCCATCAGGTTAGCGGCCTCGGGGCGGCCGGTGAATTCCTTTTCGCTGCTCGGCAATTCGTCCGGGTCGGTCTTGGCCTTGCGGATTTTTTTGGCGATGGCATCGGCATCGTCGGTCATGGCGATGCGTGACAATTCCGACGGGTCCGACTTGCTCATCTTCGCCGTCCCGTCACGCAACGACATCACCCGGGTAGCCGCGCCGAAGATCAGCGGCTCGACAACGGGGAAAAAATCGATGCCGAAATCGTTATTGAATTTTTGCGCGATGTCACGGGCCAGTTCCAGGTGCTGTTTCTGGTCCTCGCCGACGGGGACGTGAGTGCCTTTGTAGAGAAGGATATCGGCGGCCATCAGGTTGGGGTACGCGTACAGCCCGACAGACGCGTTTCCCTTGTTCTTACCGGCTTTCTCCTTGAACTGGGTCATGCGGTTGAGCCAGCCGAGCCGGGCGACGCAGTTGAAAATCCAGGCCAGTTCCGCATGGCCGGGGACCTGGCTTTGATTGAAAATGATATTGCGTTTGGCGTCGATGCCGGCGGCCAGCATGGCGGCGCAAACATGGCGCGTGCTCGCCTTCAGTTCAACCGGGTCCTGCCAGACGGTTACCGCGTGTAGATCGACGACACAGAACAGGCATTCATAGTCTTCCTCCAGACGCACCCAGTTGCGGATGGCGCCAAGGTAATTGCCAAGGTGCAGATTACCCGTCGGCTGAACACCGGAAAAAATACGTTCCATGAATACTTCGCTCCCCTTTGGCCTTATTCTTTAGGGGGTCGCGCCTCCTCGATAAAGTCTTTTCAGGTCATTCGGGCTGGCCGCGCCGAACGCCCATGCCGCCCCGGCATAAATCGTCGCGCCAAATAAAATAACCAGCGCCAATGCCATGGCGCGGGTCGGTTCTGCGGCGGCAAGCTGGGCTGATGCCGAGCCCGCCAGCCACCACACCGCCGCCGCCATCAGGGCACTGGCGGCAAGGGCGCGGGGGAAGCGGCGGCGCAACCGATCATCCAGTTGCAACTGACCCCGCCGTGACAACACAACCGCCAGCGTCAGCGCATTCACCCAGGCAGATATGGCGGACGCTGCCGCCAGACCGACATGCAGAAACGGCCCCATCAAGGCAATGCTGAGCACGATGTTGACCAGGACGGCGGCAAAACCGATTTTGATCGGCGTTGCCGTATCTTCCCGGGCAAAAAACCCCACTGCCAGGGATTTGACCAGCACATAAGCCGGCAGGCCGGATGCATAAAAAACAAGTGCCGCCGCCGTTGCCGACGTCTCGCCCGCACCAAATGCGCCGCGTTCAAACAATGTGCGGATGACCGGCTCGGCCATAACCATCAACGCGGCCGCCGCCGGCAATGTCAGCAACAGGGAAAATTCCAGTGCCCGGTTCTGGCTGTGCATGGCGGCCGCCTGCTCGCCCCGTTTGACCTGTCTGGACAACAGCGGCAACAACGCCGTGCCGACCGCCAGGCCGATCACGCCAAGCGGAAACTGGTTTAGCCGGTCGGCGAAAAACAGATACGAGATAGAGCCGTCCGGCAGCAACGATGCCAGGATGGTGTCGATCAACAGATTAACCTGATAGATGCCCGCGCCGACAGCCAGCGGCAGCATGCGAAACAACAGCGTCTTTACACGCGCCGTCATTCGGGGCCGACGGAAGCGGAGCCGCATACCGGCGCGGGCACAAGCCTGATACAACCAGACGAATTGAACCACACCGGCCCCGGCAACGCCCCATGAAAGCGCGTGCGCCGCCGTCGGCATCATGGTGGTTAGAACAAGAATGGCGCCGATCAGGCAGATGTTGAGAAATATCGGCGTCGCCGCGGCGGCAGCAAAACGCCCCAGCGAATTCAACACGCCGCCCATCAACGAGACCAGCGAGATAAATAATAAATATGGAAAAGTAATGCGCGTCAGCAGCACCGCCAGATCAAATTTTGCCGCATTACCCATAAACCCCGGCGCGAACCCGACCATGATGAACGGCATTAGCAATTCAAACAGCACGACAAATCCCAGCAGGGTCCATAAAAGCCCGGCCAGTGCTTCTTCGGCAAATTCCTGGGCGGCGTTCTTACCGTCAGTCTCGATCAGACCTGAAAAGATCGGCACAAAGGCGGCGTTAAAAGCGCCCTCGGCAAACAGCCGCCGGAACAGGTTCGGCAACTTGAAGGCGACAAAAAAGACGTCGGCCAATGTCCCCGCGCCCAACAATCCGGCAATCAGAATATCCCGAATAAAGCCGAGCACCCGGCTGATTAGGGTAAAGCCGCCGACGGTGGCTATGGATTTAAGAAGCCCCATAAGGTTGTTTAGCGGTTTTTTGTGGCAGCGAAAAGGCGGGCTGCCTTAACCGGCGGCCTGCACGTCTTCCTTCGCCGGTGCATCATCCCGGGCGATATCAGCTTTGGGCTGCGAAGAGGGAGAAACAATTTCCAGAAGGCTGTTGCGCAGCGCTTCATTTTTTTCTTCGTTATCGACCTTCATCCCGAAAATATCCTTGATGTAAAAAACATCGACGACACGCTCGCCATAGGTGGAAATATGGGCGCTGGCAATCTGCAGACCCGATGCGGTCAGGGCCGTCGTCAAATCATGCAGCAAGCCGGGCCGGTCACGGCCGTTGATTTCAATGACCGTGTGGCTGTTGGATGCCTTGTTGTCGATCAGCACACGCGCCGGCACCTTGAAAACCCCTATCCGGCTCGGCAATGCTTTTTCCTGCGCGCTCTTCAGTTCGCGGGCCGGTTTGATGCGCCCGGAAAGGGCGTCTTCGATGCGGGCAAGCAGCCGCTTCAGCCGCCCCTTGTCGTCGAAGGCATGGCCGTTTGAATCCTGAACCCAGAACGTATCCAGCGCCATACCGTTCGCCAAAGTGGCGATTTTGGCATCGACGATGGAAGCGCCGCCCAGGGCCATGGCGCCGGCGATGGCGGCAAAAACGCCCGGATGATCCTGGGTGTAGATGATAACCTCGGTAACATCCCGCTCCGCTTCGACCCGGCTTTCCATATGGAGCATCAATCCCTTGGCTTCGGCGTCACGGATCATATTGGCGTGGTGGGCAAGGGTATCGGCGTTAAATGACAACCAGTATTTTGCATGTCCGCGATCAAGGTGCGCCTGGAGATCGTCTTCGGCCCAGTCGGAAAGCGTCTCCTTCAGGCCCGCCAACACGTGCGCGATCCGTTCGGACAAGCGTTCGCTGGCCAGCCCGCCGGTCAGTTCTTCGAGGGCGCGGAAATACAGCTCCCTCAACAATCCCGCCTTCCAGGCGTTCCAGACATTCGGCCCGACAGCGCGGATATCGGCTGCGGTCAGGATCAACAACAAACGCAGGCGTTCCGGCGATTGCACCACGGCGGCAAAATCACTAACGGTTTTGGGATCGTCGATATCGCGCTTCATCGCCGTGTTGCTCATTAACAAGTGATGGCGCACCAGCCACGATACGGTCTCTGTTTCCCATTCGCTAAGCCCCAGGCGCGGCCCCAGTTCGAGCGCCACTTCCGCGCCCAACTCGGAATGATCGCCGCCCCGGCCCTTGGCGATGTCGTGTAGCAGCACCGCTGCATAAAGCGCCGGCAGTGATTGAACCTCGCCGATCACCGAGCACGACACCGGCAGGTCTTCTTTCAGGCGCCCGTCTTCAATGCCTTTCAAGATTCCGATGGCGCGAATGGTGTGCTCATCGACCGTATAGACGTGGTACATGTCGTATTGCATCTGCGCCACGACCTGGCCGAAATCCGGCAAAAACAGGCCCAGTACACCGGCCTCGTTGAGGCGCATGAGGGTCACTTCCGGGTTTGCCCCGACCAGCATTTCCATGAACAGGCGATTGGCCTCTTCGTCATTTTGCATGGCCTCGTCAACAAGCTTTAGGTTCTGGGTGACAAGGCGAAGGGCATTCGGGTGGATATCCAGTTGGTGGGCCTGGGCCAGATGAAACAGCTTTAGAATTTTCACCGGCTGGCGCAGGAAGGTATCCTTGTCTTCCACATTGAGCCGGTCGCCATCAACCAGATAGCCTTCGATATGGCGTTTTCTGGTGGCAAAGCCCGGCAAACGGAACCGGCGGCGGGATTTCTGTTGCTGGTCTTCGAGCACGGCACAAAGAATGCGGGTCAAATCGCCGACGTCTTTGGCGACCAGAAAATAATCCTTCATGAACTGCTCGACCCCCTGGATGCCGGAGCTGTCGGCATACTGCATGCGTTCGCTGATCTCGTTTTGGACATTGAAGGTCAGGCGTTCTTCAGGGCGAGCGGACAGATAATGAAGATGGCAGCGGACCGTCCATAAAAAATCCTCGGCCCGGGTAAATAGTTTAACGTCATCCGTGGTCAGCACGCCCAGTTCCTTGAGGTCCTCGACGTCATCGACGGCAAACAAGTATTTGGCTATCCAGAACAGCGTATGCAGGTCACGCAGTCCGCCTTTGCCTTCCTTGATGTTGGGTTCCAGCACATAGCGGGTGTCACCCATGCGGTCGTGACGGGCGTCGCGTTCGGCCAGCTTGGCTTCGACAAAAATATGCCCCGTGCCGTCGGCGATTTCCGAGCGGAAGCTTTTTTTAAACTGACCAAACATTTTCTTGTCGCCCCAAAGCCAGCGCGCTTCCAGCAGACTGGTGCGGATGGTCATGTCTTCGCGGGCCAGGCGAATGGCTTCGCCCGTGGTGCGGGTGGCGTGCCCGACCTTGAGCCCCAAATCCCAAAGTGTATAGAGAACGTATTCGACCATCTGCTCGGAATGGGCGGTCAGTTTGTAGGGCAGCAAAAACATCAAATCGATATCGGAAAACGGCGCCAGATCACCCCGGCCATAGCCGCCGGTGGCGGTGATGCTCAACAATTCCCCGGTCGTCGGGTTGGCGGCGGGATAGACGCTTTTAAGGCCGAAATCATAAATCGACCTGATCAGCTGATCAACCAGATAGGCATTGGCTCTGACGATGTCGCGGCTGCTCGCGCCTTTATCTTCGAAGCGGCGGCGGACCTCGTTCCAGCCTTTGGACTGGGCCTTTTTAAAAATTTTGAGGACCGGGCCTTGAGATTTCGGGGTATAGCCGGACCAGCCGACAAGCTCTTCCAACTCAACCAGAAGCGCCTGGCGGTCAATAATTTCGCGGGGTTTGGTTATGTCTGTCATGGCAATGCTCTTTATATAACCGCGCTGTCTCTCCCTTTAAAGCCTCGCTAAATTAAAGACGCCCGTCGCAAGCCGGGATCAAGGGGCAACCCGGCACGGCAAAGAAGCTCGTTTCCTGTGCAAAACAATCTTTATGTTTTTGGGTTTTACCATCCCATCATGAAATCAGTCGCTTTAAATAAGAATATTTCAAACTATCTAATCAAAAAAGGCCATTTAACCATTTGAATTAAAATAAAAAAGCTATGAGCCCTTAATCACATAAAAGACTAAGGTTAATTAAATAACTCAATAATTATAAAGTAACCGCGCAAGAAAGCATGATTCAAAAAAACGATTTGATATCGAATCATTTTCTGGAATTAAGCAGGCCCTTTAAACGGTAAATCAGCTCAAGCGCATCCTTCGGCGCCAGGGCGTCGGCATCAATGGCGCCAAGGGCGTCTTGCAACGGGTCAGGGACGGCACTGTCCCCGACCGCCTCGCCACCGAAGGCCTGAAACAACGGCAAATCATCCGCCAGTTTGGTCACGGCGGAGGATTGTTCCCCCTTTTCCAGCGTCTTGAGGACGTCAGTCGCCCGCTGGACGACGCTTTTCGGCAACCCGGCCATTTCACCGACATGGATACCGTAAGAACGGTCTGCCATGCCGTGCGCCACTTCATGCAAGAAAACGACGGCGCCCTGCCACTCTTTGACCCGCATGGTGTAACACTGAAGCCCCTTGAGCTTGGCCGCCAGCGCCGTCAATTCATGGTAATGCGTGGCGAACAGCGCCCGGCAGCAATTGACCTCATGCAGATGCTCAACCACCGCCCAGGCAATGGAAAGGCCGTCAAAGGTTGCCGTACCGCGGCCGATTTCATCGAGAATAACCAGCGCCCTTGGCCCCGCCTGATTGAGGATCGCCGCCGTTTCAACCATTTCGACCATGAACGTGGAGCGCCCGCGGGCCAGATCATCGGCGGCGCCGACGCGGGAGAAAAGTCGATCAACGATACCGATTTTGGCCGCCTGCGCCGGGACAAAAGAGCCCATTTGCGCGAGCACGGCGATCAGGGCGTTCTGCCTGAGAAACGTGCTTTTGCCGGCCATGTTGGGGCCCGTCAACAGCCACAAGTTGCCGCCTTCTCCGGATAGTTCGCAGTCGTTGGTGACAAAGGCTCCGTCGCCTGTTTCTTCCAACACCGCATCAACCACCGGATGGCGGCCGGCGGTAATATGAAAATCAGTACTGTCATCGACCACAGGCCGGCTATAGCGCCGCTCTACGGCCAGGCTCGCCAGTCCGCTAGCAGCATCGAGGCGGGCCAGCGACGAAGCCGCCAGCGCGATGGCGTCCGCACGCCCGGTCACTTCGAAGACCAGATCGGCAAATAATTCAAGTTCCAGGGCCAGTGCCCGGTCTGCCGCCTTGGCAATCTTGCCCTCAAGCTCGCTCAGCTCGACGCTTGAAAAGCGAACCGCATTAGCCATGGTCTGACGATGAATGAAGGGTCCTTCCTGGCCGAGAAGAATCTTGTCGGCCTGCTTCGCCGGGACCTCGATGAAGTAGCCCAGCACGTTGTTGTGTTTGACCTTGAGCGCCGGAATGCCGGCCTCATCCACATAACGGCTTTGCAGTCCGGCAATCAGGCGCTTGCTTTCATCCCTGAGGCCGCGGAATTCATCCAACTCGGCTGAATATCCCTTGGCGATAAAGCCGCCATCGCGAGCGTAAACCGGCGGCCCATCATCGAGCGCGCGGGCAAAGCGGTCCGTTAATTCTTCGTGGTGGCCGATGCCCTTGACGGCCTCGGAGATTGCTTCCGGCGCCGCTACCGGCGCGCTGGATTCCAGCCCTTCAAGAATACCCCGGATTTTCGCCGCTGCCACAAGACCACCCGATACCGCAGACAGATCCCTCGGGCCCCCGCGTCCCAATGTCAGGCGCGATAGGGCGCGTTCGATATCCGGCGTCTGTTTCAAAACACCGCGCACGTCTTCACGGGGCTTTTCCCCATCGACAAAGAATTCGACCGTATCAAGACGGCGCCCGATTTCGCCGGGATTGGTCAAAGGCGCCGCCAGATAGGAGCCCAGCAAGCGAGCGCCCGGCCCGGTGACCGTCTTGTCGATGACATCCAGCAGGCTGCCTTTGACGACTCCTGACAGGCTCTGCGTCAGTTCCAGGTTGCGCCGGGTGGCGGTATCGATTTCCATGACCTGATCCAGGGAAATTTGCCGGGGCGCTGAAATCCGGGGCAGGCGGCCTTTTTGCGTCAGCTCCAGGTAGTCCACCAACGCCCCGGCCGCCGCCAGTTCGGCCCGGGAAAAATCGCCATACGCATCCAGTGCCTTGACCCCGTACAGCGCGTGCAGGCGTTTTTCGCCATTGGCGCTGTCGAACCGGCTGGCCGGCAGGGGGCTTAGGCTTTCTTTCCAGTCGGCGAATGTCTCGAACAAGGCCTGGTTCTGCAACAAGGCATCAGACACCAGCAATTCGCCGGGCGCGATACGGGCCAACGCCGCATCCAGGCCACCTGCGTCCAATGCCTGGGTAAGAAGATCGCCCGTCGACATGTCGATCCAGGCCAGGCCGGTGCTGCCGCCGGCCTCTGCGACAGCCGTCAGATAATTGTTTCGGCGCGCATCAAGCAGCACTTCTTCGCTCAGCGTACCCGGCGTCACGACGCGCTGGACCTCGCGGTTTACGACGGATTTAGCGCCGCGTTTTTTTGCTTCCGCCGGATCTTCGATCTGCTCACAGACGGCGACTTTAAAGCCTTGTCGGATGAGCCGGTTGAGATAGGTTTCATGGCTGTGAACGGGAACCCCGCACATGGGGATGTCGTCGCCCAGATGCTTGCCCCGCTTGGTCAAGGCGATATCAAGGGCGCCGGCGGCCTGGACCGCATCATCAAAAAACATCTCATAGAAATCGCCCATGCGATAAAACAGCAGGCTGTCGGGATGGGCGCGTTTGATCTCAAGGAACTGCACCATCATCGGGGTCACGGTTTCCTTGCCGTCACTTTTTTTCCGGACAGCGTCGCCCTCGGACGGCGAGGCGGTCAGGGAAGAGGAGACGGCAGGGGTTACGGGCATTTTTAAAAAACCGGAAAAGGAAAAGTTACCCGACTTTAACACAGGGGATTTGGCGGCGCTATCAATCGCAACCTCTTTCGCGCCCCCCTTTCGCGCCTATAGCCACCTGTGCTAACCGGTAGGTATGCCAGCAAAACCTCCATCCAGTGTTCTGATCTATGTCGGGTTTGACCGCATCGGCGACAGCCTTCTTAAGCTGCCGTTTGTCCGGAGCTTGCGACAGGCCTTCCCCGACGCCCAAATCACCTGGCTGGCGGGGCGGGAAGACAGCGTCTATTCAGGCATCATGGCCGAGCTGGCCGACGGCCTGATCGACGAAATCATTGAAAATGCCGGCATCGGCGTCACCCCGAAAGAGATTATTCTGGGCCACGGCGGCGGTCCACTGGCCGGGCGGCGGTTCGACTTGATTATCGATACGCAGCGGAATTTCTGGACCAGCCTGTCCCTGTTCCGGGTTCCACATGAAATGTTTATTTCGCCCGCCGCCGGATTTTTGATGTCCGGCCTAAAACCCAAAAGGGGCTACAAGTTTCCCAAGACCATGCAACGCCAGTTGCTCGACCTGCTGGAAATCGCCAGCGGGCAGAATTTCCCGACGCCGCTGACGCTTGATCTGAACTTGAAACCGAAAACAATAGAATTAGCCAGGCTGTTGTTGCCGCCAGGCCCTGACTATATAGGCTTCGCTCCGGGCTCCGGCGGGCCTCCGAAATGCTGGCCGTTGGAGTATTTTATTGAACTGGCCAGGCGGCAAAAAGACCAAGGCCGCCAGCCGGTGTTTTTTTTAGGGCCGAAGGAACTGGCGTGGCGTGAACAGATCAGCGGCGCAATCTCCGATGCGCTGTTCCCGCTTCAGGATGATCGGGCCGGGGGTGATTATTTGTTTTCCCCGATGCTGACCATCGCCATGGCCGGCCTGTTGAGCGCCGCCTTATCCAACGATTCAGGGTCCGGGCATATGTTCGCCATCGGCGGGGTGGCGGTGGTGATTTTATACGGCCCCACCCGACCGGATAAATTCATGCCGATGACCGACAAGCTGAGCATCGTTCAGGCGCAGGATTTCGGCGGCAGGGAAATGCGGTCGATCCCCCTGAAGGCCGTCGAAGAAGCGCTTGAAAGCGCCATCAAGGTTTAGGTTTCCGCCTCAACCTTTGTCCGTACAATCAACCACAACAAAACCAAAAGCCCCGGAACGGCCAAGCCTGCACTAATTAAAAAGAACCCGGCCCAACCAACAAAGTCGGCGACCCACCCCGCGCTGGCCGCCAGCACGTCGCGGGAAAAGGCCGTCAACGAGCTCAACAACGCATACTGCGTCGCCGTGTACGCCTGATTGCAAAGTGACGACAGATAGGCGACAAAAGCCGACGTCGCCATGCCGGACGTGATGTTCTCGGATGCGATCGTCACCATCAACATCGGCAAGCTATGCCCGACCTTGGCCTGAACGACGAACATCAGCGTACCGGCGATTTGCAGGACCCCACAAATCATCAGGCTCCGCATGATGCCTAAGCGGTTGACCATGATGCCGCCGATCAACCCGCCGGCG